>DATKNM010000248.1:0-19159 GCA_035541335.1 Binatia bacterium | reverse complement strand
GTCGAGCGCGTGATCGAGGTCGATCTCGCCGCCAATATCGCGAAGCTGCCGGCGCTGGTCGCCGATTACGGCATGATCGTGGTCTATGGCTCCGGCGCGCGGGAGGTGCCGGTCGGCTTCGGCCCGTCGATCCTCGGCAATCTCGGCTACCGCTTCTTCATCGTCTACAACCAGCCCCCGGAGCTCCGCCGCCAGGCGATCGCCGAGCTCGACCAATGGCTGACCGCCGGCCAGCTCGCCCATCCGATCGGCGCGCGCTTTCCGCTGGCGGAAATCGCCGCGGCCCATGAGGCGGTCGAATCCGGCCGGGTCAACGGACACGTCCTCGTGACGATCGACTAGCAATGCGCCAGGAGGAACTGCTCGCGCGGCTGCTCTATCGCGACGGGCTGATGCTGATCATCGACAAGCCGGCCGGCCTCCCGGTCCATGCCGGTCCGGGCGGCGGCCGCAATCTCGAGCAATATCTCGACGCCCTCAGGTTCGGCCTGCCGCATCCCCCCGCCCTCGCCCACCGCCTCGACCGGGACACCAGCGGCTGCCTGGTGCTGGGACGGCACCGCAAGGCGCTCTCGCGCCTCGGGAAGCTGTTCCAGAGCGGCGCCGTCGAGAAGACCTATTGGGCGGTGACGACCGGGATCCCGGAGCAGAGCGAGGGCACCATCGACCTCCCGCTCAGGAAGGTGAGCAACCGCACCGGTGGTTGGCGGATGGTGACCGACCCCGGCGGAAAGGAGGGGGGCCAGTCCGCAGTCACCGAATATCGGGTGCTGGGGACAGGCGAAGGGCCCGCGGACGAGAAGCTGGCCTGGATCGAGGCCAGGCCGAAGACCGGCCGCACCCATCAGATCCGGGTTCATCTCGGCGCGATCGGCGCGCCGCTGCTCGGCGACCCCCAATACGGGGACAAGAGCGGGCGCGCGGTGCCGCTGCATCTCCTCGCCCGCGCGGTCACGGTGCCGCTCTACCCGAAGAAGCCGCCGATCGTCGCGGAAGCACCGGTGCCGGAGCACATGCGGGCGGCGCTCAAGGCCTGCGGCTGGCGGGAAGGTTAACGACCGATCCCGCGCTCGCGCTTGATCCGATCATAGGCATCGTTGATCGCCATGGCGCGCTTGGTGGCGAGCGCCACGAACTCCTCCGGAAGGCCCAGCGCCTGGATATGGTCGGGATGCACCGACGAGACGGCCTTCCGATAGGCCTCGTGGATCTCCTGGTCGCTGGCCTTATGGGAGACGTCGATGATGTCGTAGGGATCGCGGCTCGCCATCCGCTCGGCGGCGAATAGCGGGCTCAGGCGCCGGAGGGCGCCCTTCTTGTAGATGATGATCGAACCGTCGCTGGTCTCGAACGGGATGAAGTCCCGCTCGTCGTTCAGCATGTCGATCACCCGGGCCCCGGGCGAGACGAATATGAACAGGATCTGCACCCGCCCGTCGTCGAGCTCGACTTCGACCGCGTACTTGTTCCGTGCCTTTCTAAGGCCGCTGCTCTCGAACATGGGGGTGATGGTACCACATCGCCGCCGGCCGAAAACAAAGCGGGGACGAGCCTACCAGCACAACCCGATGTATCGGCCGCCGGATTGTGCGGCGGCCGGGAGGCGTACCAGGTCGATCACCGTCTGCTCGGCCCTGAGCGCCGGGAACGGCGCGCCGCCGAGATCGGAATGGGTGACGACGATTGTGTCGCCGTGCTGCGCCACGGCTGCAAGGTCGTCGGTCAGCCGCTCCGAGAGGTGCGGGATATGGTGCTGGATGTAGCTGAGATTCGAGCCCATCAGCTTCGAGTAATTCACGTTGGCGTCGAAGATCTTGAGGTCGTAGCCCTTGCCGAACAGCCGCTCGGCGAGGCCGACGGCCGGGCTTTCCCGGAGATCGTCCGTCCCGGCCTTGAACGAGAGGCCGATCATCCCGACCCGGCGGCTGCCGGCGTTCATCACCATGTCGGCGACGTTCTGGATGGCAAGATCGTTGGATTCGGAAAGCGCGTTCAGCATCGGCAGGGTGAGGTCGCGGGCCTTGGCGCGGTAGCGGACGGCGCGCAGGTCCTTCGGCAGGCAAGAGCCGCCATAGGCGAAGCCGGGGCGCAGGTAGGCCGTCGAGATGTTCAGCCGCCGGTCGGCGCAGACGATCTCCATCACCTTGTGGCTGTCGATGTCATGGGCCTTGCAGAAGGCGCCGATCTCGTTGGCGAACACGACCTTGGTCGCATGCCAGGCGTTGTTGGCGTATTTGACCGCCTCGGCGGTGGCGGGATCGGTGACGTGCAGCTGTCCCGGCACCTCCTTGTTGATGTCGCGCAGGATCTTCTCGGTCTTGGGCTCGGCAACGCCGATGATCACGGTCCCGGCCTCGCGATAGTCGCGGATCGCCGATCCCTCGCGCAGGAACTCCGGGAAGATGGCAAGGCCGAAATCGACATTGGCGCGCTTGGCCGAGGTCTTCTCCAATGCCGGTTGCACCACGTCCTTCATGGAGCCCGGCAGCATGGTGGAGCGGACGATGACGGCGTGGAAATCACCCTTCTTCGCCAAGGCGGCGCCGATGCTCTCGCAGACCCGAGCCACCTGGCTGAGGTCGAGATTGCCGTTGCCGTAGCTTGGCGTGCCTACGCAGACGATCGAGGCGTCGCTGTTCAGCACCGCTTCCTGGGCGTCGGTGGTGGCGCGGAGCTTGCCGCTGCGGGCACCCTCCCGGATCAGGTCGGCAAGGCCGGTCTCGACGATCGGCGCGACGCCGGCGTTGATCATCTTCGCCTTCTGGGGATTGGTATCGACCGCGACGACGCTGTGGCCGTCGGCAGCCAGACAGGCGGCGGAAACGGCTCCGACGTAGCCGATGCCGAAGACCGAGATGCGCATGATTGGAAGTCCTCGCGTGGAGCCCGGGACGAACATCCCGGCGAAATGTCAGAACCAGTAACGCCCGATCACTCGAAAGCGTTCACTAGAAGGCATTCTTGCCGAAGGCACAGACCGCACCCGTCATCAGCAGGATCTTGAAATCCAGCCACAGCGACCAATGGTCGATGTAGTAGAGGTCGTAGGCGACGCGGGACTGCAGCCCCTCCGCCGTATCGACGGCGCCGCGATGCCCCTTGATCTGCGCCCAGCCGGTGATACCCGGCTTCACCCGGTGGCGGAACGCGTATTCGGCGACGATCTCGTAGTTGAGCCGGTCCTGAATTCGCATCTGGATCGGCAGCGGGCGCGGGCCCACCAGCGACATGTCGCCCTTGAGGACGTTGATCAGCTGCGGAAGCTCGTCGAGGCTGGTGCGCCGAATGAAGGCGCCGAGCGGCGTCACCCGCGGGTCGTTGCGCCGGGTTTGCTGGGCGCCGCCGACATCCTGCATGTCGGTCCGCATGCTGCGGAACTTCAACACATGGATCACCCGGTTGCCGAGGCCATGCCGTTCCTGGCGGAAGAAAACCGGGCCGGGGCTGGAGAGCTTCACGCCGAGGGCGACGGCCAGCAACAGCGGACTGAGGGTCAGCAGCAGCAAGCCGGCGATGGCGCGGTCGAAGATGTCCTTGATGAAGCGCTGCGACGCACGGAGCGGCCGCTGCGCCAGCGACATCATCTGCAGCCCGGCCATCTCCGCCGCCGAGACTTCGGGTACCCGGAAGCCGACCAGGTCCGGCGCCAGCGAGATGTCCACCGGGAGCTGCTTCAGGCGCTGCAGGATGGTGAGCAGCCGCTCCTCGGCATGGTGCGGCAAGGCGATGATGATCTTGTCGAGCGGCGCCTGGCGGTAATACTCGATGAGGTCGCCGGTGGTACCGCGGATCAGGTGCGAGAGCCCGACGCGATCCGGCTCGCGGCCGCGGCGGTCGTCGAAGATGCCGACCACCTGCACGACGTCCGCCGCGTTGGTCTGCAACCACTCCATAAGGCGCCGCGCCGGCTCGCCAGAGCCGACGATGGCGATGCGATGACCGGTCAAGCTCGCCGCGCGCCAGCGCTGCAGCAAGGGCTGTGCAGCGGCATGGACCGCGAAGGCCGCAGTCCCGCTCCAGGCACTCCAGGCGATCAGCCAACGGAGAACCGGCTGTTCGCGCCAGGGCTCGCCCCAGCTTAGGACGCCGCAAATCACGAACACGACGGCGATCGGCCCGACGGTGTAGCTGAGGGCAGTCAACAGCTGGGTCGGCGCCGAGCGGCGCACCATTTTGATTCCGTCATGGGCGCTAAGCCCACGGCAAAGCGCAAAGAAGAATGCCGTGCCGAGGCAGAGCGCCAAACCCGCCTGCATGGCAGCGTCGGTACCGCCCACCAACAGGCTGCGCTGGGCGGCAAGAATCAGACCGGGAAGCGCGAAAAGGGCAGCGTCAAGACCAAGGAAGGCGAGCCCGATCATCGGCGGCTCGATGAAGCGGTGCCTCGGCTCTGCGGACACGCCGATCGGGCGCGCCTGTGCCGCTTGTAGCACCGATCCCTCCATTGTCCCTTGCCCCTTCAACTGAGTGAAAACCCAGGTGCAGATCGGCGGTTCGGTGAGCCGATCGTGACCCCCAAACTGCTACAGCGCTTTCGTTCAGGAGTCGATTGCGCCGCAACATAATTTCCCATCATATTGACCCGATTCTCACACACCCGTGTACCTTGTCCCGGAATAGTGCGTCCAGGGCCTCGCAGGATCAAAACGAAGAAAGTAAGGTATACATTCCCCGGGTCAGTCCCCCATTCGTGATAACTAAGTGACGATCTGGGGACGGTAATGGCAGATGCGAGCTTGAGTTCCGTGTTCCACGAATCGATCACAGTTTGCCTGCGCTCGCCCCGGAAAAACTGCCGGACGAGTGCAGGGAACAGATGCAAGGTCACGTTCGTTGGCTCCCGTCCGGTCGCGATGCGGCCGGTCTCGTTGTGGAGTTTGCGCCGCTTGACGTCGATACAATTCGGAGTGAACGATTTCTTTACGGGAGTGGCTTGAAATTGCCTCCGGTTGCCGTCAAGACACTGCATGTCGCGCCTGCCAACGAGTGGCACCGCGGCGTAGTCCGGGGTGCCGAAGAGCCGAAGATCAGCAGAGTATGTCTCTGCCGCCGGATCGGCCACAAGGCCTTGGCCGGTCAGGAGTGATGACCGTCTCGTTTGAAGCGCCGTTGAGGGACCTGACGTGAAAGCGATGAACACCCTACCGTCGATCCGCGAAGTCGCGGCCGACGTCTTTCGCAACCTGAAGCTGATCCTGTTCGTGCTGCTGGTGCCGCCGATCATCGCCTGCGTCGCCGCTTTCATGCTGCCGCCGGTCTACCAGGCCGACGCCAAGCTCCTGGTAAAGCCGGGACGCGAGTTCATGCCGTTCGCCGGCATGGGGCAAAGCGACATGGGCATGCCGATCTCCAGCATGTCGGAGGTCGTGAAATCCGAGACCGAGATCCTGAACAGCAACGACCTCGCCCAGGACGTGCTGAACAAGCTGACGATCCCTGCGGTGTTTCCCGACCTCGCCAACAGCGGCTCCAACGTGCCGCTGATGGAGCGTGCGATCTTCGCCTTCTCCCAGGCGCTCAACGTCACCAACGTCGATCTCTCCAACGTCGTTGACCTTTCCTTCCAGAGCAACGATCCCGCCATGGCGACCAAGGCGCTCGAAACCTTGCTGGCCGACTTCGAGGCGCGACACGTCACGCTCTACAGCACGAGCCTCAGCAAGCCGATCGAGAACCAGATCGAGGCCAAGCAGAAGGAAGTGGAAGCGCTGGACGCCGAGCGCATCAAGTACCAGAACGCCAACGGCGCCTTCTCCATTCCGGACCAGCGCGCCAGCCTGATCCAGCAGCGAGCGCAGATCGAGGCGCTGCTGCAGGACGCGCAAATCCGCAACGGCGCACTGCAGGAGCAGGTGGCCTTCCTGAAGAAGAGCCGGGCCAGCACGCCGCAAACGACCGCCCTCGACAGCGAGGTCGATCCCACGACCGGTAGCTCCAGCGCCGCACTCGCCACCCTGATGGGCCTGCGGCAGAAGGAGCAGGAACTGCTGCAGCACTATCAACCGACCGCGCCGGCGGTGGTCCAGATCCACGCGCAGATCGCGCAGGCCGAGCAGTTCGTCCAGCAGGCGCAGAGCGGCGACGCCAATCGGAAGGTGCGCACCGGGGCCAATCCGCTGATCGCCACCATCGACCAGCAGCTGCTGGCTGCGCAGTCCGAGTTGACTCCGATCACCTCGCAGATCGAGGGCTACAAGGCGCAGATGGGTGCGCTCGACGAGCAGCTGAAGAAGCTGCAGGACAACGAACTGCAGGTGAACAGCCTGCAGCGCCAGATCGACAGCCTCAGCGGCGACCTGCAGACCCTGCGCACCAACCTCGCGACCACCCGCCTCGCCGAGAACATGGACGCGGCGAAGGTCTCCAGCGTCGCGATCATCGACGCGCCGCGCCTGGAATCGAAGCCGGTGTTCCCGAAGAAGCTGATCTTCGGCATCGGCGGGCTGGCGATCGGCATGGTGTTCTCCGCCATGGTGATCCTGCTGTCGCTCTCCTTCGGCAACACGCTGATCACGGTGGAAGGCGCCGAGCGCATCCTCGGCACGCCGGTGGTGGCGGCACTGCCGCGCCTGAAGGCACTGCCCGCCGAATAGGTCAGGCGACGAGGGGACCGCGGCCGCTTCGAACCGCTGTCGATGCGGAAGCGCGGTCCCCGCCTCTTCCCGCAACGCGAGGCCTGACGAGCGGCCGCAACGAGAGGCCAGTGTGGATATCGGTTGGTATCTTCGCCGCCTGCGCCGCATGTCGCCCGCCGAGATCGGCTGGCGCGCCCGCGCGGCGGTCATCCAGCAGGTCTGGCGCCTGGGAACGCCCGGTGGTCCGCGTCCCGGCACCGTCGCCTGGAGCGGGGCGCCACTGCCCGACACTGCGATCGATGCCGGCGCCAAGGCAAGGCTGCTGGCCGCCGCCGAGGCGGTGCTGGCCGGGCGCTGGCCGGTGTTCGGTCACAACTTCGACACCGCAGCCTCCGACCCCGACTGGCATCGCGATATCCGCACCGGCCTGCGCTTCGATCCCGCGCGCTATTGCTTCGACGTCCCCTATCGCGATGCCGGGAAGGTCGGAAACGTGAAGTCCCTCTGGGAGCCGTCGCGGCTGCATCACGTGACGATCCTTGCCGCCGCCTACCGGGTTTCCGGCGAGCAGCGCTTCGCAGAGCACGCCGCCAGCCACCTGCGTTCCTGGTGGCGGCGCAATCCACCGCTGCGCGGAATCCAGTGGCTGAGCGGAATCGAGCTCGGCATGCGGCTGATCGCCTGGGTCTGGACCCGGCGCCTGCTCGCCGGCTGGCCAGGAGTGGAGGCGCTGTTCGAGAACAATCCTGATTTCACGCTGCAACTCTATCAGCACGAGCGCTGGCTCGCGGTGCTCTACAGCCGCGGCTCTTCGGCCAACAATCATCTCATCGCCGAGGCGGCGGGACTGTTCGTCGCCGCCACCGCCTTCACCGGTACGCCGCACCAGGAGCGCTGGGCTGCGCTCGCTGCCGGCATCCTGGAGCAGGAGGCGCTGAGCCAGACTTTCCCCGACGGACTCAACCGCGAGCTCGCCTTCGGCTATCACGGCTACGTGCTCGGGCTCTTCCTGGTGGCGGCCCTGGAGGGCGAGGCCGACGGCCGTCCGATGTCGGATGATTACTGGCGCATCATGACCAAGATGGCCGATGCCATGGCGGCCAATCTCGGCGGCGATCTCACGCCGCCGCGCCAGGGCGACGGCGACGATGCCTTCGCGCTGATGGTGGACCCTCCGCAAGCGGGACCGTGGCTGCCGCTGCTCGACCTCTGCGGCGCCGTGCTCGGTCGCAGAGACTGGTGGCCGAAACCGCCGTCACGGTCGGTGCTGGCTGATCTTGGAGCACCGCTGGCGCGCGGCCGGCAGGCGACCGATCCCCGGCCGGCGCGGCGACCGGACCGGTTCGCCGAGGCCGGCATCACGTTCCTACGCGATCTTGCGGCGCCGGACGCGATCTCTTGCCGCGTCGATCACGGGCCGCATGGATTTCTCTCGACCACCGCCCATGGCCACGCCGATGCCCTTGCCTTCGAGTTCTCGATCGGCGGGCAGCCGGTGCTGATCGATCCCGGCACCTATTGTTACCAGGGCGAGCCGGAATGGCGGCGCTATTTCCGCTCGACCATCGCCCACAACACGCTGGAGATCGGCGGAGTCGATCAGGCGGCCCAGGCCGGGCCGTTTCTCTGGTCCAACCAGCCCACCAGCTGGGTTGAGTCTTCCGACGACATCGACGCCGGCGAGCGGGCGGAGCTCACGGTCGCGCACGACGGCTATCGCCGCCTCGACGCCAGGGCGACGCATTTCCGGCGTTTCGCGCTGGACCGGCGGGAGCGCAGCTTCCGCGTTACCGACTGGATCGAGGCTACAGCCGCCGTGCCGGCGCGGCTCGCATTCCACTGCGCTCCGGGCGTCGAGGTGACACTCCGTGGCACGACTGCGGACCTCGTCTGGAGCAACGGCAGCGCGACACTGGACTTGCCGGTCGGATTATCATGGCGGATTCACCGCGGCGAGACCACGCCGCCGCTCGGCTGGTATTCTCCCGAGTTCGGCGAGAAGTCGCCGACCGCTGCGCTGATCGGGTCGGGAACCATGGAACCGGGCGTGCGATTGGAGACGAGGCTGCGCGTCGACGGCGCGATCCCGCGGGCGACCCCGATGCCTGAGGGATCCGAGGCTGGACGAATCGAAGCTGAGGCAACCAGGGGCGAGGAAATCAAAGCATGAGCGAGCGCAACGACCGCAACCGCGTGCTGATCGTCGTGCAGAACCTGCCAGTCCCGTTCGATCGCCGGGTTTGGCTCGAAGCCACGACGCTCGCCCGCAACGGCTACCGGGTGAGCGTGATCTGTCCGCAGATGCGCGGCTTCAACAAGAGCCGCGAGGTGATCGAGGATATCGACATCTATCGCTATCCGCTGCCGATCGACGCCCAGGGCAAGCTTGGCTTCGTTCTCGAGTTCCTGTGGTGCTTCGTGATGACCTCGTGGCTGAGCCTCAAGGTGCAGCTCGGCGGCCGCGGCTTCGACATCCTCCATGTCTGCAATCCGCCGGAGACCTATTGGCCGCTGGCCTGGTTCTGGCGCGCCTTCGGCAAGCGCTTCATCTTCGATCACCATGACCTCTCGCCGGAGATGTTCGCGGTGAAGTTCGACCGGCCGGCGACCCCGGAGGGCGGCGGCGCCCTCTTCAAGGCGCTGCTGTTCCTGGAACGCATGACGTTCAAGGCGGCGGAGATCGTGATCACCACGAACGAGAGCCATAAGCGGCTCGCGATCTCGCGCGGCGGCAAGCGGCCGGAGGACGTGTTCATCGTCCGCTCGGGGCCGGACCTTTCGCGCTTCAAGACCTATGAGGCCGACCCGAAATGGCGGCACGGCAAGCGGTTCCTGATCGCCTACCTCGGCGAGATCTGCAAGCAGGACGGGGTCGACCACCTGGTGCGCGCGGTCAAGATCCTGCGCGACGAGCTGAAGCGCGACGACGTCCACTGCATCTTCATGGGCGGCGGCCCGCACCAGAAGGCGATTGCCGACTATGCGGTCGAGATCGGCGTCCAGGAGCTCTGCACCTTCACCGGCCGCATCAGCGACGAGGACCTCTGCCGGGTCCTCTCGACCACCGATGTCGGCATCGACCCCGACCCGAAGAACGAGTGGTCCGATAAGAGCACCATGAACAAGGTGATCGAGTACATGTTCTTCGGCGCGCCGGTCCTGGCCTACGACCTCCATGAGACCCGGGTCTCGGCGGGCGATGCCGGCCTCTTCGTGACCGCCAACGACGAGCGCGCCCTCGCCCGCGGCATCCTCGATCTGCTGGACGACCCGGAGCGACGCAAGCGCATGGGCGAGATCGGCTACAAGCGCGTGCGCGAGGCGCTCGCCTGGAACTATTCGGTGAAGCCGCTGCTGGCCGCCTATCGCGCCGCGCTCGGCGACCGCGCGCCGGCGGCGGCCCTCGCCGCCGCGACGGCGCCCGCCGCAAGTTCGAGCTCGACCGAACCAACCTCCAACACGCCGTAGGTTCGATCCGTCTTCACACGACGGCGTTCAGTCGTCGAAATTCAGTCGCGGGGCGCGGCCGCGCGCCAGCAGCCGACCAGCCGCTCCATGAACGGCGCGAAATCGAGGCGGCTGCGGAAGCAGTCGAGGGCGTTTGCACCGAGCCGCTGCCGCAGCGCCGGATCCGCCAACAGCCGCTCCAGGGCTCCGGCCAGGGCCGGCGCGTCGCCGACCGGCATCAGCAGGCCTTGGACGCCGTCCTCGAGGATGTCGGGAATTGAACCGACCGGCGTCGCCACCGCCGGCACGCCCCAGGCAAAGGCCTCGATGACCGCCATCGGGAGGCCCTCGGCCTCGGAAGGCAGAACCAGCACGGCGGCGCGGGACAATCGCCGATGCGCGTCGGCTTCCGCCAGCCAGCCGGGGAAGTTCACGCGCGTGTTCAGGCCGAGACGCTCGACTTCCGCCTTGTAGGGTGCCGCGTCGCCGTCGCCGGCGATCTCGGCGCGCCAGGCGAGATCGGTCTTCGCGAGCAGGCCCAAGGCGGCCACCAGGACCGGCACGCCCTTGCGCGCGCCGAGCCTACCCAGAAACAGGATCTCCGGCGGGGTCGCCTCCGGCTCCCGCGGCGGACGCGCGGCGCTGGCATTGGGCAGCACCAGGATGCGCGATCCGGTGAGGCCGAAGGTCTCGGCGACGAAGTCGCGCCAGACATTGCCGAGCACGATGACGCAACGCGATTCCCGGTACATGCGGTCGATCGCCCGACGCTGGAACGGTCCGACGCTGCGGTAGTATTCGTGGAACAGGGCACCATGAAGGTGGATCACCGTCGCATGGCCGAGCCGGACCGCGAGCCAGGTCAAGGCCAGCTTGCGCATCGTGCTGCCCTTCGAGGCGAGGTTCGCATGGCAGACGCAGCGCCCGTCGGTCAGGCGATGGCGAACCAGGCTCAGTGCCGCGGCGAGGGTGTAGAGCGGCGCCCAGATCAGGCTGCCCGGTCCGCGCGTGGTCAGGAACTTCACGGCGATGTCGGGCGCGGCTGCCGCGCAGCGGCGGCGAATTTCGTCCATCAGGCGGTCGATGCCGCCCATGCCGCCCTCGCCAAGCGGCGTCAGCACCAGGACCGTCAGCGTGGGCCGCGTCGGAGCGCGCCGCGGCGCAGACTCGTTCGTCATTTCAGATTGCTGAGGAAACCCGGCGCCTTGCCGTTGGCCAAGCGAAAGGGAGAGTCACGCACCTCGACCCGCAACTTCATCGAGCGCGGCGCCTTCGCGTAGAAGTTCTGCCGCACGAGCTCGACGGTCGCGTCGGAGAACCGCGCATTCGGCACGATCACCAGGGTCGCGGCCTCCAGTGACTCCTGGACCAGCTGCACGCTGGCGGCGCCGATCAAGCCGTGAAAAACCATGTCGAGGGTATAGATCCGACTGCCGTCGGCGAGCTTCAGATAGTCGGTGCTGCGGCCTTGAATGCCGGTGAAGGCGTCGATGCCGAGGGTTACGCGTTCGAGTTGCTCCGGCGTCGTCGCCTCTTGGAGGATCGCGATGTCCTCGGTGTCGTAGCGCCGCAGCGGCTGCAGACGGTTCCAGAAACCGGTCCCGACGATCCGGTAGCGCCCCGCCTCCGCTGGCACCATTTCGGCATAGCCGTACGGGAAGACGAAGCGGTAGACCCCGTCCTCCATGGAATAGGCGGCGCAGACGCGCTCGGCCATGCCGTAGTAATCCACCAGCGTCGCGTCGAACACGGCGCGCACCCGGTGTCGCACGCCGGTGCGCAGATTCTCCGAGGAAGTGATTACCAGCTTGAAGCGGATCGTCGAGCGACGCTCGCCCGCGAGGTCGGTCAGGAGCTCAAGGCTGCTGGGGTAGGCCAGCAGCACGTCGGGCCGGAAATCAAGCAACGCCTGCTCGAAGTGCCGGTAGTTGGCGGCATTGAGGTGATTGGACGAGAGCACCAGCCGGTCACGGCCAAAGGCGCGCCAGAAGGGCGGCTGGTTGTCGTTGGGGTCCTTGATCGCATCGCCGCGCAGCACCGCCACGCGGCAGTGCCGCAGATCGACGCCGCTTTTCGCCGCGATGTGGTCGATCATCGCCTGTTCCATGACCAGCGATTGGATCGATCGGACCAATTGGAGCGGGATTCCGGTCGTGCCGCCGGTTTCTGCGTGGGCGGCCGGCAGCCAGGTATTCACCTGAAAGTCGTTGGCCCGGTCCTGCAGCTTATCCTTCACGAGGATCGGCTGTTCCGGGAGAGGACGCTGGAGATCGACGCCGGCATAGCCGGGGAGCGCGCCCGCCCAGGCGCAGCTGCGCTCAAGCAGACGCGCGGCAAGCGCCTGGCGTTCGCCGAGCGATGCGCTCTCGGTTTCAGCCAGCAGCCGCCTGAATCTGCCGTAATACAATGGGTGCCGGCGGATCAGATGATTCGCCAGCGGAATCGCCTTTACGAACGCACTCATCCACCCACCCCGATCGGAGGATGACCCTATCCAGCCGGCCCCCGAAAGACCTATCCCCCCTATAACCCCATCGGGAGGAGCGGCGCCAGTCGAATCCATTTCCGGATACATGTGATGCTTTCACATGCGTATGAGATTGCTCACAAACACCGGTGCCTTGCCGTTGGGTAGGCGGTAGGGAGCGTCCCGTACCTCGAACTGGATCCGAACCGAGTTCGGGGCCTTCTGATAAAAATTGTAGCTGATCGCGTCCAGAGTCTCGCGGGTGTACTGGGTGCTGGGCACGACGATGATCTGCACAAAGTCGTGAGCCTGTTGGAGAAATTGCACGGTCGCGACGCCGCGAACCCCCCGGGTGACCTGGCCGAGCGCGTAGACTCGCGCACCATCGGCGAGTTGCAGCACATCGGACGCCCGCCCCTCAATGCCCAGGAAAGGATCGAGCCCGAGCGTGATGCGCTCGAGGTTCGGATTCCCCGCCGGCAGCAGGGCGATGTCGCCGGTGTCATACCGGATCAGGGGCTGGGCCCGGTTCCATAACGCCGAGCCAACGATTCGTGCCTTCCCGTCTTTGCCCTCGCAGTCCCCGATCAGCTCGGTTGCGCCATAAGGGAATATGAGCCAGTAGACACCGTCCTCCAGGGAATAGGCTGCGGAAACCCGTTCGGCCATGCCGTAGTGGTCGAGCAACTCGGCGCCGAAGACGCTCCGCGCACGCTGCCGCAGACCGGGGCGAAGCATCTCCGAAGAGGTGATCACCAACGGGAACTTGAGCGGCGGCCCGCGGTCGTCGGTAAGATTGGTCAAGAGCTCGAGACTGCTTGGATAGGCGAGCAGAACATCCGGCCGGAAGGCGGCAAGCTCGGCCGCGAATTGCGCATAATTGGCCGGGTTGAGGTGGTTCGACGAGAGCACCAGGCGACGCGGGCCGGAATAGCGCCAGAAGGGCGCGGTCTGATCGTTGGGATCCTTGACCACGTCGCCCCGCAGCACTGCCACCCGGCAACGCACGAGATCGACCCCGGCCTTGGCGGCGATCCAGTCGATCGTGGCCTGCTCGATCACCACCGAGCGCGGAGATCGCAACAGGCGCAGCGGCCGCCCCGAGGAGCCGCCGGTCGAGGCGCGCACACCGGTCAATCCCTGATAGGAGAAGTCCGCGGTGCGCCCCTGGAGCTGATCCTTGGTGAGAATTGGGAATTCCGCGAGTTTCGAGGAGCCGGCGGACGCCTCGTAGCCGCGAAGGCCGGCGGCCCAGGAGATGCTGCGGGCGAGCAGTTTGCCTTGCAGCGCCTTCCGTTCGGCCTCGGCCATCGGCACTGCATCGTCCAACAGCCGCCGGAATCGCGCGTAGTACAGCGGATTGCGCCGGATCAGGTCCTCGGCGAAGGGTACACGCTTTAAAATCTCACGCATGATCGAGGGTTGGGTGGCTCCCAGCCAATCGAGCTGATACGGCGTCTTCTACCCCATCCTGCGGGTCGGTATCTGACCGGCGGGCGGGTAACGGTGATATAAACGCGGAACCCGCGCCATACATCCCACACGGTGGTGGGAGTAGCGCTACTTAACGTAAATCAATCCAAAACGTTGCGGACGATTCCAGAGGTCGATCCCTGGAGCGGCGGTGGCCCGCCGTCCCCAGGAATTATGTCCGAGGCGATGGCCTCACTGCGACGGCGCGACCGGAGCCGGGAAGACGGGCGGCGGGTTGCGGCCCGAGGATTCCGGCGTCTTCAACGGCGGCACGAAAATCATGTCGCCGGGAAGGACCGGAACGTCCATGCCGGGATTGACGCCTTGCATGGCCGATTGCAGGTCAAGCACCACGACCAGGGGCTTACCGCCGGTCGAATGCCGTACCACCGTGACCTCCTTCGCGTTCGCGGTCGGAAGGAAGCTGCCGGCGCGGCCGATCATCTGAAGGACCGTCGCATTGCCGGTCACCTGCTGCTCGCCGGGAGTTCTCACCTCGCCCTGCACCGTCACCGCGTTGGCCCCGAAGGTCTTCACGATCACCGCGAGGTCGGGATTCTTCAGCTGCGAGGTATAGGCCTTCTTCAGCTCGGCGCTCGCCTGGTCGGGGGTGAGGCCGGCGACCGGAAAATCGCCCACCAGAGAGAGCTGGATCTTGCCGTCGGGCCTGACCGGCACCGAGGTTGCGTTGTACTCCGGAGTATAGAAGAAGGTGATGTCGAGGATGTCACCGGGCTGTATCTGATATCCGCTGCCCCGGACCCGCTGATACTCGGCGTTGAACTGGGCAATGGTGTTGGTCGGAACCTTGGGCTGGCAGCCAAGCAGGCCCAGCACCAGGACAGCCAGTATCGCGACGACGGTCTGCCTCATCGATATCCTCGTTTCGTCTCCAAGGGTTTCTTCTTCGGGTATCTCGTCCGGAGTTTATTGACCAGAGTCAGCTCCGGCGTGTGCGGAGACCGGGGCGGACCGAAATGGTTAAGGAGGCACAAGCGCGGCTTAAGATCTCACAACCTCGCCGGAGTCTCCAGAACCTAGCCCGCGGGATGAGCATACGCAAATGTTGGCGCGTGCGGATTGGATCGGGACCAGGCCTTCTTTCCGGCCGTCGGGGTCGCGTGCCGAAGGCTGCACAATGGTGAGAGAAGCTGCCATAAGGGGCCCAATTCAGGGTCGGTTTCCTTGACGCCCATTTTGGGCTCCGATAGAACGCTTCTGATCCCGCGTCGTTCCGGAGTTTCCCGCAAGTGGCGGTTTCCACGATCGAACTTGGAACCACGCCTTCCTTTTGTCGGGCGCCGGCATGTTCCTGTTCCTGAAGCAGCTGCCGACGGCCGAACGGCTCATCAAGCGCAACCCGTTTTTCTACTACGAGTTTCGCCGCGCCCTGACCGAGATGGAGGGTGCCGGCCTCGACGCCCGTCGCGCCATGGCGGATCGCCTGCGCGCCCGTGTGATGCGCTGGGCCAGCAGCCTGCCGGGATACGGCAGTTACGACTTTTCGCGCCCGTTCGGGGAATTGCCTCTGCTGTCGAAGGCGCGGCTGCAGGCCGAGGCCGGGCGCTTCCAGCGCCAGACCGTCGTTCCGCAAGTCGAGGTTGCGACCAGCGGCACCACCGGGCAACCGCTCCGGTTGAAGCGTTCGATCCAGTCGCTGGCGGTCGAGCAGGCGATGTTCGACTGGATGGTGGCGAAGGCCGGCGTGGATTTCGGCAATTCCCGCATGGCCGTGCTGCGCGGCGACGAGGTGAAGGACCCGAACGACCCTTCGCCCCCCTACTGGATCGACGTCGGGCGCCGTAAGGTTGTTTTCTCCTCGGCCCATCTCAACAGCCGCAGCTATCCGCATTACGAGCGCAAGCTCCAGGAGTTCAAGCCGGACATCCTGATGGCGTATCCGAGCAGCCTCGACCTGCTCACCCATCTCGCCGAGCCGCGTGACGCCGCGATCCGCTTCAAGCTCGCCTTGACCTCGTCCGAGACCCTTGGCGCCGGACTGCGCGCGCGGGTCGCCGAAGTGTTCGGCGCGAAGCTGATGGACTATTACGGACAGACCGAGCGCAGTTGTGCCGCCTTTTCCTACGAGGACGGCGTCTACCGTTTCGTCTTCCCTTACGCCTATCCGGAGCTGATCGCCGGGCCGGACGGCAAGTGCGGCATCGTCGGGACGCCGTTCTGGAACCGGGCGCAGCCCCTGGTACGCTATGACATCGGCGACATCGCCGTGCTGCCGGAGAACGCGACCAGCGAAGCCGCGCGCGAGCGCATCTCTCTCGGCATCGACCCGTTCCTCGGCATCGAGGGCCGGCGCTCCGATTGTCTTCGGCTTTCGGACGGCTCTCGGGTGTTCGGCTTGGACCGCATCCCCTCGGGCGTGGACGGCGCCGCCTCGGTGCAGATCGTTCAGGTCGCGCTGGCCTCGGTGCTGATGGTCGTGGTGCCGAACTCCCGTTACACCGAGGAAACCCTCGCCGTCCTGCGACGGAAGTTCTATCTGAAGGTACCGCATACGGTCGATCTTCAAATCGACCTCCGGGACTCCCCTTTTAGACTGCCGAGCGGCAAGGCGCCGGTCTTCATCAGCCAGGTCCAGGAACCGGTGGCCTGATCGGCGCATTCTGCAGCGCGATGGACGCCTCTTGACACCTGCGGTGGTGCCCGCGGTGCTGCTCCGAGTGGAAGGATACGATCGTGGCGAATGAACAGGTTTCGGCCGCACCGGTGATCCCGGTCATTCTGGCCGGCGGCGCCGGCAACCGGCTCTGGCCGCTCTCGCGCCAGGAATACCCGAAACAGCTGATTCCGCTGGTCGGCGAGCGTTCGCTGGTTCAGGAGACGGCGCTCCGTTTCGCCGACCGCCGGCAGTTCGCCGCCCCGCTGGTGATCACCAACGAGGCCATCCGCTTCACCATCACCGAGCAGCTGCAGGCCGTCGGCATCGCGCCGATGGCGCTGGTCCTGGAACCGGTGGGGCGCGGCACCGCGCCGGCCGCCGCGGTGGCGGCCCAGCTCGCTGTCGAGGCGCATCCCGACGCCATCATCGTCGTGGCGCCCTCGGACCATGCGATCCGCGATCTCGCGGCGCTCGGCACGTCTCTCGCGACCGCGATTGCAGCCGCACGGCGCGGCCATCTCGTTACCTTTTCGATCCCTCCGGCACGGCCGGAGACCGGCTATGGCTATATGGAGCGGGGCGCCGAGTTGCCCGAGGTTCCCGGCGCGTTCCGCGTCGCCTCCTTCGTCGAGAAGCCTTCGGCGGCGCGCGCCGCGGAGATGGTGGCGGACGGCCGCCACTTCTGGAACAGCGGGATGTTCATCTTCGGAGCCGCAAATTTCCTCTCAGAGTTGGACCGCCTCGCGCCGGGGATCGTTGCCGCGACCCGTGCGGCGCTCTCCGGCCGCAGCACCGATCTCGATTTTCTCCGGCTCGACGCCGACGCTTTCTCACACAGTCCCGTCGATTCGATCGACTATGCCGTGATGGAGAAGACCGGCCGCGCGGCGACCGTGCCGCTCGCGGCGGGATGGTCCGACGTCGGCGCCTGGTCGGAGCTCTGGGCGATCTCGGACCGGGATCCGGACGGCAATGCCTGCCGTGGCGACACCCTGGTCGAGCAGTCGCGGAACTGCCTGGTGGTGAGCGACCGGCAGCTGACGACCCTGGTCGGGGTCGAGAACCTGGCTGTGGTCGTCACCGAGGATGCCGTGCTGGTCTCCGATCTGACCAAGGCGCAAGACGTGAAGCGCGTCGTCGAGCGCTTGAAGGCGGCCAGCCGCGAGGAGGTGATGACGCACAAGGTCGTGCGCCGCCCCTGGGGCTTCTATCAGAGCGTCCACGACGGCCAGGGATTCCAGGTCAAGCGCCTGACCGTGAAGCCCGGCGGCCGGCTGTCGCTGCAGAAGCACTTCAAGCGCTCGGAACATTGGACCGTGGTCGAAGGCACCGCCCGGGTCACCCGTGATCGCGAAAGCTTCCTGCTGCACGCCAATGAATCGACCTACATCCCGCTCGGCGCCGTGCACCGCCTGGAGAATCCCGGCGACCAGCCGATGACGCTCATCGAGGTCCAATGCGGCAGCTATCTCGGCGAGGACGATATCGTGCGCCTCGACGATGCCTATGGCCGCACCGAGCAGGCCGAGCGAAAGATTTCGAAGGCGTAGCTTGCAGCAATTCTAAGTCGCCACGGAATCGCCACCGTGTCTTTACTCGGCAGCGCGCGACGATCATCGCCTGCTTCGCATCCTCCTCCGGATCACTTCCAGATTCGCTTCCGAATCGTCACGCCGGATCACTCTTTGAGACGCTGAAGTCGCATTGATGCGGCATGGAATCCACGCGTCGGTCGTTTCATATGATGAGCCCGGAACCGAGCACCTGCATTGCGATTTAGTGCAAAGCACAATGACCCGATCGCCGGGAAAACCGTGTCACGGCGAAAAGCGAGAGAGGATGGAACGGCTTTCCTCACAATTGTGTGCAGATGACGATTTGAGTCCCCGGGACCAACCCCTATCCGACACCAGTTTAATAAAAGCGCTTATATAATAATATGTTATGTAATAGAGTGTTAGTTCGCATGTGCAGCAGGGCAATTTGCCAGAGCTTGCCGAATAGGTATAAATCTTTACGCGATGTCAACCAAACTCGGTCAGAGAATCCCAGGCTACTTGGGCTCTGTCATAGCGCTCGGGGAGCGCTTGCAGCCGAGGCACGTTGGACGTGCCGGCGTCAACCAGCGGCTGCGTAGAGGGGAACCGATTACATGAGCAGTCAGAACAAGCGCGTCCTGGTCACCGGCGGCGCCGGTTTCCTTGGCTCGCACCTCTGCGAGCGCCTGCTGGCCCAGGGCTGCGAGGTTCTGTGCGTCGACAACTTCTTCACCGGGCGTCGTTCCAACGTGATGCATCTGCTCGACAATCCGCTTTTCGAGCTGATGCGCCACGACGTGACCTTCCCGCTCTATGTCGAGGTCGACGAGATCTACAATCTCGCCTGCCCGGCCTCGCCGATCCACTATCAGCATGATCCGGTGCAGACCACCAAGACCTCGGTCCATGGCGCGATCAACATGCTGGGGCTGGCCAAGCGCCTGAAGGCCAAGGTGTTCCAGGCTTCGACCAGCGAGGTCTATGGCGATCCCGTGGTGCATCCGCAGACCGAGGATTATCGCGGCAACGTCAACCCGATCGG
>DATKNM010000247.1:0-6142 GCA_035541335.1 Binatia bacterium | reverse complement strand
CGACCACCGCCGCGGCCTCGCCGTGATCGACGACCGGGCGGCCGTCATAGAGCGCGAGGGCCGCATGTTCGCCCTCGAGCGGCAGGTGGCGCAGCCAGTCGGCAAAGCTGCCGGGCGCCGCTGGGACGCGAGTGAAGCCGGCCGGGGGCGGGAAGGCGGTGGCGATCGTGCGCGTCGCCGGCCGCGCCAGCCAGGGATAGTCCGGCGCGGCCATGGCAGCGCCCGCCAGCGTCGTCGTGACGATCAGCGCGGTCAGAATGCTCGCGGCAGCTCGGATCATGCGGCCAGTAGGCCGCAGCCCTCCGGGCTGGTCAATCGCGGCGGATAGCCGGGATCAGTTGGTGCAGTGATCCGCTACGGCGGCGCCGGGGTTGTTGAGGAAGGCTGCCGTCGCGTCGATGGCGCATTGCGAGCTGGTGAGGGTCGAGTGCCCGACACCTCGCACCTCCAGGAGGTGCCCGTTCTTCAGCCGCCGTTCCGCCACGTCCGCGAACTCGCGCGGCGTGATCGGGTCGAGCTCGCCGCTCAGGATCAGGGTCGGGATCGCGCTCTCGATCGGCGCCTTCACGGCAGGGTCCGGCGTGCCCTGGGTCCAGCTGCTGCAGGAGGCCATGTCGTCGAGCTGGTAGGCGAAGCCGGCGAAGCGGCGGTGCGCCATGGCGTCCTTGCGCACGGCCTCGGGATCGTTGAACGGGATCTCCTCGTTGCACTCGACGGCGTAGTACTTGCCGATGCTGATGTCGCCGAGGCCGAGCCCGAGCGCGCTCTGCACCATGTTCGTCACGACCGGCTGCAGGATGCCGGGGTCGACCGCCGCCACGCCGTCGAGCAGCACCGGCAGCATGTAGCGGGCGTCGCCGAAGGCGAGGGAATAGCGCGTCAGCTCGATCAATGTCTCTCCGGTGACCAGCACCTTCACCGGCGTGCCGTCGCGCGGGTCGGCGACGGTCACCGGCAGGGGGTGCATGTTCAGCCAGTCGATGGTCTGGAACAGCGCCGGCTCCAGGCTCGGATAGTGGAAGCGGCAGAAGTCGTTCGCGGCACAGGCGTCGAACAGCTTGGTGAAGGCCCGTTCCATGCCCTCCTGCCGGTTCTCATAGGCATGAACCTCCGGCGGATACACCGAGTCCAGGATGACCGAGCGGATACCCTCGGGATGGTCGCGCATGGTCGCCAGCGCCAGCCGCGTGCCATAGGAGACGCCCATCAGGTTCCACTGCTTGATGCCCAGCGCCTGTCGCAGATCCGCGAGGTCGGTCGCCGTGTCGCGCGTACCGTAATGGGCGAGATCGATGCCCGATCCGACCAGCCGCTTGCGGCAGGTCTCGGTCGCCTCGGCATAGATGGCGCGCACGCGGGCGGCGTCGCGCATGTTCTGCAGCAGCTCGATGCCGCGGTCGTCAATCTCGGTGCAGTTCAGGCTCGGCACGGCCATGCCGGTGCCGCGCTGTTCGAAGAGGACGAAGTCACGGTTCTTCAGCCACGGCCAGTACTTGTCGTACTTCCACCAGGTCTCGATCCCCTTCTTGTCGACGCCGACGCCCTGCCCGGGTCCGCCGGTGAGGAAAACCACCGGGTCGGCCTTGCGTTGGCCGGTGGCCTTGATCACGACGATCGGCAGCTTCACCTGCCGGTCCGCGGGCTTGGCGCGGTCCTCTGGCACGGTCAGATAGCCGCAGGTCACCTGCTTCGTCTTCGGCGGGACGAACCAGCAGTCGGCCTTCTCGAAATGCGGCGCGGCATCGGCCGTGCGGCCGGCCGGGGCCAGCAACATCATCGCCGCGGCAAACGCCAGGGCGGCCCAGACGGCCAGGATGCAAGAAGGGGTATGGGCGCGCATGGATGGGATGCCTCCGATTGGCACCCATATCTTTTATCGCCGCAGTGGTAAGGAATTCCGTAACGGCCCGAAATCGCCCGATTCTTGGCCGCCGGGCAACCATCAGCTCTGCCGCTGCGCTAGTGCTTTCGCGCCTGCACGATGTTGGCCTGGATGGTCGTCTCGCCGAGCGCCCGGCAGGCTTCCAGCCGATGCAGTCCGCTCACGAGCACATATCGTTCCTTGTCGGACCGCACGAGGATCGGGGTCTGCTGCCCGATTTCGGCGATGCTCACCGCGATCTCCTCCACCTTCTTCGCGTCCACCGGCTTGCGCAGCGCCGTCGGAATATAGATCGCATCGATCCTGATGACGGTCGCCTTCATCAGATGCTGTTCAACCATGGATGACCTCCGCCACCGTCTCCGCCGGCGGTGTGTTGCGGCTGCGCTGGCAGCGCACGACGCCGTCGATGATGACCATCCCGATGCCGGGGATGTCGCCCTTGTTGACGCTGTCGAGCAGGTCCTTGCCGGCCGAGTGCTGCGCCTTGTCCATGATGACGAAATCCGCGACACGGCCGGGCTCGATGATGCCGCAGTCGAGGTTGCGCAGCTTCGCCGTGTTGCCGGTGGCGAAGCAGAAGACCTGCTCGGCGGCGATGTCGCCGAGCGCGGCCAGCATGGCGACCATGCGGAGGATGCCGAGCGGCTGCACGCCCGAGCCCGCCGGCGAGTCCGTCCCCAATATCACGCGGCGCATCTGCCCGATCTCGCAGGCCGTGCGCGCGGCGTAGAGCGCCGCCGCCTCGTTGCCGTTGTGCACGATCTCGATGGCCCGTTCGCACTGCTCGCAGAGACAGCGGATCTGGTCGAGGGGCAGCGCCGTGTGCCCGCCGTTGATGTGCCCGATGACGTCGGCGTCGGCCGCCAGCACGACGTCCTTGTCGATGAGGCCGGAGCCGGGAATCGATGGCCCGCCCGTGTGGATCGTGCTCTGGATGCCGTATTTGCGCGCCCAGGCGACCATCCTCTGGGCCTCGTCGCCGGCCTTGACGCTGCCGAGCCCGACCTCGCCGAGCAGCTTCACGCCGGCCGCCGCCAGTTCCTTGAAGTCCTGCTCCTCCATGCCCTTCTCGATGACCGGCGCGCCGGCCAGCACCTTGACGCCGCCGGGGCGGAAGCCGTCGAAGGCGCGCTGCGCCGTGATGGCGAGCGCCTTGACGCCGATCACGTCCTTCGGCCGTCCCGGCAGATGCACCTCGCCGGCCGAGATCATCGTGGTCACGCCGCCGTTGAGGAAGCTGTCGATCCAGTTGAGCTGCTGCTGCCGCGGCGTCCAGTCGCCGAAGACGGGATGCACGTGGCTGTCGATGAGTCCCGGCGCGACCGTCGTGCCCTTGGCGCTGATCACCGTCTTGGCGCCGCCGGTATCGACGTCCTTGAGCTTGCCGACCGCGGCGATGCGGCCGTTCTCGCAGACGATCGTGTCGGCGTCGAGGATCGGTTGGCGGAGGTCGCCGCTGAGCAGCAGGCCGATATCCCGGATGACCAGCTTGCCGGCCGGTCCACCGGCCGCTTGCGGCGTCGCCATGGCGCCTCCTCCTTGCCTTTGTTGCTTAGGCCGAACGTTAACAGGTTGGCGCCGCCTGACAAGCGAGGCGGCATATTAACCTTATCCTTCCCGTCGATGTTTACTTCGTTTGTCAATACTTGAATGCTTCAAAAGAGCCAAGCATAGGCGTACTATTCGTGCAATATCCGCCGAACGACTCATCGAAGAAACAGCGGCGGAAGCGGGAGAGGAAGCCATGTTCGCCATCGTGTCGGGTGAGGTGCGTACCACCGGTTCCCTGCCGGAGGCGGCGTCCCCGCCAACGCCCCGGATCATGTCGATCGGTGCGGCCCTGCGGCACGGGCTCGTCGTCGGCGTCGCCGTGACCGTGACGCAGCTCCTGCTGGTCGTCGTGCTCCTCTATCTCAGCGGCATCGTCGAGCTCTGACGCTCGCCCGGGGCGGCCCGGGTCGCTTGCCAGGAGCCGCCGCGCCTCCCACACTGTCGATGTGCCCCGCCCGCTGCTCGTCATCGACGGCGATTCGTTCGCCCATCGCGCCTACCACGGCCTGCCGAAGACCATCCGCAGCCGCGGCGGCAAGGGCGGCGGCGCCATTCTCGGTTTCGCCAATTTCCTGCTGAAGCTCTATGGCGACGAGCGGCCGCGGGCCGTGCTCGCCGCCTGGGATACGCTGGAATCGCCGACCTGGCGTGAGCAGGCGCTGCCGGATTATCAGGGCGGCCGGCAGTTCGACGACGAGCTGGTCGACCAGCTCAAGATCCTGCCGCGTTTCGTGCAGGCCTGCGGGTTCGCCGTCGCCAAGGCCCCGGGCTACGAGGCCGACGATTTCCTGGCAGCCGCCGCGACGAGCGAGGAGGGGCGTGGCGGCACCGCCATCGTCGCGAGCGGCGACCGCGATGCCTTCCAGCTCGCGTCCGAGCGCACCACGATCCTGCAGCCGCTGCGTGCCGGCGAGATGGCGCGCATCGACCCGGCCGGCGTGCGCGAGCGCTACGGCGTCGAGCCGCGCCAGGTGCCCGATTTCATCGCGCTGCGCGGCGACCCCTCCGACAAGATCCCGGGTGCCAGGGGCGTCGGTCCCAAGGGCGCCGCCGCCCTGCTGCAGAAATACGGCACGCTCGAGGCCGCGCTCGCCGACAACCGTCTCGCCGGCCAGCAAGAGGCGCTTCGGCTCTACCGCAAGATCGCCACGATGAATGCGGCCGCGCCGTTGCCGCCGCTGCCGGACCAGACGCCGGCCTGGGGCCGCGCCGCCGCCCTCGCTCGGGAGTGGGATCTCGCCCGGCTCGCCGACCGTTTGGCCGAGCTCGCGAAGTCCGAAGCGTAGCAGCGAACGGCGCTCGCCCACCTCGCGACGCGTTGCGCAGGGTGGTACGCTCTCCCATGCGAGAACGAGCGGGAGATCCGTCATGACGACCGAGCAGTTCGGCCTGCTGCCGGCGGTGCTGCAGCCGGAAGAGGGCGCCTCCTATTGGCGGCCGCAGCCGACCAATGGCTATGTCACCGTCAAGACCAGCCCGTCCTATGGCGGGCCTGCCGGCATCACCATGGGTACGCAGGTGATCCCGCCGGGCTGCTTCGTGAAGGAACACAGCCACGACCGCCAGGTCGAGATCCTCTTCTGCTACGAGGGCGCGGGTCAGATCGAGGTCGACGGCACGTTGCATCCCTTCGTGCCCGGCACCACGGTGGTTGCAACCCCCTGGCTCAAGCACAAGATCATCAACACCGGCACGCGCGATCTGAAGATGACCTGGACCATGGCGCCCCCCGGGCTCGAGACCTTCTTCCAGAAGATTGGGCGCGCGCGGCAGCCCGGCGATGCGCCGCCGCCGCCCTTCGATCCGCCGAGGCAAGCGGACGACATCCAGCGCGAGACCGGCTTCGGCGATCTGCAGCGCTAGGCTCCAGACTCAATTGAGCCAGCAGGCGAAGAGAGCGGCGAGATGGGCACCGCTGAGGAAGTTTCTGGCGAGTTTGTCGTAGCGAGTGGCGACGCGGCGCCAGTCTTTGATGCGGCACCACATGCGCTCGATCCGGTTGCGGGCCCGATAGGCGCGGCGATCGTAAGGGATTGGCTTGGCGCGGGATGTGGTCGAGGGGATCACAGCTTCGGCGCGTTGGGCAGCCAACCGATGGCGCAGATGGTTGGCATCATAGCCGCGGTCGGCGATGAGCCGGCGGACAGGCCCGGCCTGGTCCAGAAGACTTGCCGCGACGGTGATGTCGTTGATGTTGCCGGCCGTCAGCAGGAGGACGCGTGGCCGTCCATTCTCGTCGGTCAGCGCGTGGAGCTTGCTCGTCCGCCCGCCGCGCGAGGCGCCGATCGCTTGCTCGAAGGCCCCCCTTTTCCGCCGGCCGCCGAGCGGTGTGCCCTGATATGGGTGCTGTCGATCGCAGCCGTGCCGTAGATGCCGCTGTGGCCCGTCAGCGCTCGGAACATTTCCTGCCACAGCCCTTGCCGACTCCAGCGGTTGAACCGGTTATAGATGGTCGTATAAGGCCCATAGGCCGCCGGGCAATCGCGCCAGCGAGCGCCCGAGCGCAACATGTGCACAATCCCACTGATCACGCGTCGATCGTCGACCCGGCGCGCGCCGCGCCGACCTTGCGGCAGCAACGGTACAATACGCGCCCATTCCGCATCGCTCAGCCAAGTGATTCCCTTCATCACAAGCTCCCAGTCGTTTGGAAGCTTGAATCACAGTCCCGCCGCCAAGGGAATCCTTATTGAGTACGGACCCTAG
>DATKNM010000246.1:0-11437 GCA_035541335.1 Binatia bacterium | reverse complement strand
CTCGGTCTTCGAGATGGACAAGATCGAGACCGTGACGCGGGACAGCTGGGACCGGCACATCGAGACCAATCTGCGGGCGCCGCTGGTGCTCTCCCAGGCTTTCGCGCGGCAACTGCCGGAGGGTGCCGCGGGCAACATCGTCAATATGCTGGACCAGCGGGTCTACAAACTCACGCCGTACTTTCTCTCCTACACCGTCGGCAAGATGGGACTCTGGACCCTGACCCGCACGCTTGCTCTGGCGCTGGCGCCGCGGATCCGTGTCAACGGCATCGGCCCCGGCCCGACCATGCCGAGCCCGCGGCAATCGGCGGAGCAGTTCGAGGCGCAGAGCGCCGCGGTGCCGCTCGGCCATGGCGCGACGCCACAGGAAATCGCCGCCGGCGTCCTGTTCATTCTCTCCTCGGCCTCGATGACCGGGCAGATGATCGCCCTCGACGGCGGCGAGCACCTTGGCTGGCAGCAGGCGGCGAAGGGTTTCCTCCCCAAGGAATAGGCGGGACTCGCACGGCGCACAGGTATATAAGGGGGCCGAAGCCCCAGAGCGCGGCTTCATCCACTCGCTCGGTTGTTCGAGCCTGCCCCAGAGTGCGGCAACATCCTGAATGTTGGAGGGTTTATCCGCATGAGCCAGGCCGAGAAAATCGCCGCCCATCCCGCCACCGCGCGCACCCTGAAGGTGTTCGTACGCGATCTGGTGCTGTCCGCCCGGATCGGCGTCTATCAGCACGAGAAGCTGGCGAGCCAGCGCGTGCGGATCAATCTGGAGCTGACCTGCGCCGAGCATCCGGCGATCCAGGACGAGCTCGACAACGTGGTGAATTACGCCGAGATCGTCGCCCGCATCCGCGACATCGTCGCCGCCGGCCACATCCATCTGGTCGAAACCCTGGCGGACCGGGTCGCGCAGGCCTGCTTCGACGACCGCCGCGTGCTCAGCGCCAGGGTGCGGATCGAGAAGCTCGACGTCTTCAAGGAGGCGGAGAGCGTCGGTGTGGAGATCGAGCGGTACCGGGATACCGTGGGACGGGAGTCCACGGCCTGGAATCCGCGATGATGCGGTGCGGTAGAGTTTTCTGCGCGACAGTCCGATGACACCGAAAAATTAATCGTTTCAGAAGCCTAATCGGAGTTTCCTGAGCCAAGTTGTTCACAGCGGGTCCGGAGGCTCAAACGGATCCGAGAGTCAAGAGCGGAGTCCGGTTTATGAACACGATATTTCATAAAGGTTGGAATAAAGCCATATCTATCAGTGTCTTGTGAAATCTGCTCAATTTTTGTGCAATCTCCGAGGGACTGCGGATTCCTTTGCGACCGCCACAGCGGGTCGAGTTTACCGACAGACTTATCCACAAAAACCCGGGATATCCGTCCTGGCCTGACGATGAGTCGGGGCGTAAGAGTCGCGGGAATCCGCCCGATTTCACTGTGATAGGGCCGATGCCCTGCCGATCCTAACGCTGCCGACCCTATATGTGTCGACCATGATGGACGAACCCAATCCCGCAACCGCCGACCAGCCCGAGATTGATGCGCTCGTCGAGGCCCAGGGTGCGACCGAAGCCCCGGCGGGCGGTCGCGGCCGGCTGGCGCGCGGCGTCGAGGTGATCCGGGAGAAGGTGAAGACGCTGCCGAACAGCCCCGGCGTCTACCGCATGATGAATGCCAAGGCCGATGTGCTCTATGTCGGCAAGGCCAAGGACCTGAAGAAGCGGGTCACCGCCTACACCCAGCTCTCGCGGCAGTCCAACCGCCTGCTGCGGATGATCACCGAGACGGCGGCGATGGAGTTCGTCACCACCCATACCGAGGTGGAGGCACTGCTCCTCGAAGCCAACCTGATCAAGCGCTACATGCCGCGCTACAACGTGCTGTTGCGCGACGACAAGAGCTTCCCCTACATCCTGATCACCGGCGATCATCCGGCGCCGCAGATCGCGAAGCATCGCGGCGCGCGCAATCGGCCCGGCGAGTATTTCGGTCCGTTCGCTTCGGCGGGCGCCGTCAACCGCACCATCGTTGCCTTGCAGCGCGCCTTCCTGCTCCGGCCCTGCTCGGATTCGATCTTCGCTAGCCGCACACGGCCCTGCCTGCAGTTCCAGATCAAGCGCTGCTCGGCGCCCTGCGTGGGACGGATCAACGAGGCCGATTACGGCAACCTGGTGAAGGAGGCGCACGACTTCCTGACCGGCAAGAGCGATGCGGTGAAGCTCCGGCTTTCCGCCGAGATGCAGCAGGCGTCCGATACGCTGGAGTTCGAGCGCGCGGCACGTCTCCGCGACCGCATCCAGGCCCTGGCCGCGATCCAGAGCCGACAGGACATCAACCTCGAGGGCGTCGAGGAGGCCGACATCATTGCCGCGCACCAGGAGGCGGGGCATACCTGCGTCCAGGTGTTCTTTTTCCGCAACCACGGCAATTACGGCAACCGCGCCTACTTCCCGGCGCATGACAAGCAGGCGGAGATCCCGGAGATCCTCGCCGCCTTCCTGGCGCAGTTCTACGAGAACAAGACGCCGCCGCGGCTGATCCTGGTGAACGAGATGCCGAGCGAGGCGGAGCTGCTGACCGATGCGCTCATGCTCCGCGCCGGCGGCAAGGTCGAGATCCTGGCGCCGAAACGCGGCGACAAGCGCAAGGCCGTGGATCATGCCGCGCTGAACGCCAAGGACGCGCTGGTACGGCGCATGGCGGAATCCGCCTCGCAGTCGCGCCTGCTGACAGCGCTCGCCGAGCTCTTCAAGCTGGAGCAGCCGCCGAAGCGGATCGAGGTCTACGACAACAGCCACATCTCCGGCACCAACCCCTATGGCGCGATGATCGTCGCCGGGCCGGAGGGCTTCCTGAAGAACCAGTACCGGAAGTATTCGATCCGCGACGTGATCCCGTCCAAGGACTTGGAGTCCCACAGCGCCGGGGAGGGGGGCGCCGAGGCGGGGACGGAGGCACTGGTGGAATCGCCGGCTTCGGAAACGCCTCCCGGTCTGGCCGAGGCGCCGATGCCGAGCTTCGAGCCCGAGCCGGACGCCACGTTGAGCCAGGCGATCGAGGCGGCCATCCAGCCTCTGCCATCGATCGTCGCCGGCGACGACTACGCGATGATGCGACAGGTGCTGACCCGGCGCTTCTCCCGCGCACTCAAGGAGGATCCCGACCGCGACAAGGGGCTGTGGCCCGACCTGGTGCTGATCGACGGCGGGCAGGGGCAGCTCAATGTGGCGCTGCAGGTCTTGGCCGACCTCGGCATCGCCGACGTCTGCATCGCCTCGATCGCCAAGGGGCCGGACCGCAACGCCGGCCGCGAGCGCTTCTTCATGCCGGGGCGGGAGCCCTTCAGCCTCGATCCCAAGAGCCCGGTGCTCTATTTCCTGCAGCGGCTGCGGGACGAGGCCCATCGCTTCGTGATCGGCGCCCATCGGGCCAGGCGCTCCAAGGAGATCCGGCATTCGATCCTGGACGACGTGCCCGGCATCGGCGCCAAGCGCAAGAAGGCGCTGCTGCTGCATTTCGGCTCGGCCCGCGCGGTATCCCAGGCCGGCCTGCAGGACCTTGCGACGGTCCCGGGGGTCTCCGAGGCCGTGGCGCGCAAGATCTACGACCATTTCCATGGCGGATAGGCCCATGGGGGATGAATTGCCGCAGCTCGGTTCCGCCCGTTTCCACCCTGTGACAGGGCGAAATCGACCTGCTATTTTCCGCCCGATGCAACAAGAAGACGTGCGCCAAGCGCCCGATCGACCCACCGTCCGACCTGTCAGATGACCAATATCGCCAATATCCTCACCATGTCGCGGATCGCCGCGATCCCCCTGATCGCGGCGCTGCTGTTCTTCAACGAACCGCTGCTGCGCTGGCTGACCTTCGTCCTGTTCGCGGTCGCCTGCGTCACCGATTTCTTCGACGGCTACATCGCCCGGCGCATGGCGCAGGTCTCGGCCTTGGGCCGGTTCCTGGACCCGATCGCCGACAAGCTGGTGGTGGCGGCGATCCTGATGGTGATGACCGCCCACGGCCAGATCTCCGGCTGGGTGGTGCTGCCGGCGCTGATCATCCTCTGCCGCGAGATCTTGGTGTCCGGCCTCCGCGAATACCTCGCCGAGCTTAAGGTCGGCGTGCCGGTCTCGATCTTGGCCAAGTGGAAGACCTTCATGCAGATGGTGGCGCTGGGCTTCCTGATCGTCGGCGACGCCGGACCTTCGGCGATCCCGGTGCAGATGATCGGCGAAGGCCTGCTCTGGCTGGCGGCGGCGCTGACGCTCGTCACCGGTTACGACTATCTCCGGGTCGGCCTGAAGCATATGTCCGAGGACAGCCGCGGGGACTACAAGCGATGAAGGTGTCGGGGCGGTGAAGGTATTGGGTCTCGCTGGCTGGAGCGGCGCCGGCAAGACCACGCTGCTCGCGAAGTTGATCCCGGAATTGATCCGGCGCGGCATCACCGTCTCCACCATGAAGCATGCCCACCACGCCTTCGACGTGGACCAGCCGGGGAAGGATTCCCACGTGCACCGCGAGGCCGGCGCCACCGAGGTGCTGGTCGCCTCGGGCAACCGCTGGGCGCTGATGCACGAGCATCGCGGCGCGCCGGAGCCGGATTCCAAGACGCTGATGCGCCACATGACCGCGGTCGATCTCCTGCTGATCGAGGGCTTCAAGCGCGAGGACCACGACAAGCTGGAGATCTATCGCGACGCCAACGGCAAGCCGCTGCTGGCGAGCGAGGATCCCCATGTGGTGGCGATCCTGGCCGACGGCCCGGTGCCGCCGACGCGGTTGCCGGTGATCGATCTCAACGACGTCAACGCGATCGCAGATTTCGTGATGCGCCATTGCGGATTCGAGACGCGCTGAGTGGCGACCACGCTGACCCTGATCGCCCATGCCTCGACGGCTGCTGCGCGACATGCGACGTTTCCCGGCGACGAGCCGCTCGATGCATTCGGCCTTCGGGATTGCGCACGGGTGAAGCTGAACTTCTCCACCGCCCGCGTCTGGATCGCGCCGGAGCTGCGGACCCGGCAGACCGCCGAGGCGCTCGGCCTCGCCGGCGAGAACGCACCGTCGTTGCGTGACGGCGATTACGGCACCTGGGCGGGCAAGCGGCTGGCGGCGCTTGCGCCGGACGCGCTGCAGCTCTGGCTGTCCGATCCCGAGGCGGCGCCCCATGGCGGCGAATCGCATGCGGCGGCGCTGCGGCGGATCGGCGCTTGGCTGGACGCGCAGGGCGGCACCCAGGAGCGCATCCTGGCGGTGGTCCATCCATTGGTCCTGCGTGCGGCCATCGCCCATGTGCTCGGGGCCGGCGCCGCGGTGTTGCAGCGTATCGATGCGCCGCCGCTCTCGGCGGCGACGTTTTCCTGGAGCAACCGCTGGCGGTTCCGCGGCCTCGCGCCGGCCGGCGCGGACACGCGGATCGATTAGTGCGCGGCTTGGCTTGCGTTCACATTCGGGCCAGCTCGACGAGCGCCATGGTCCGTTCGGTCAAGTCGATGCGGCAGACATCCCGCGCGTGTTCGAGCCGGGACTTGGCCTGATCGCCGCGGCCGTTGAGAAGCTCGAATTCTCCGAGATAGAAGGCGGCCTGGCAATCGCGTTCCGCCGCCTGGCGCCGGGTCTTCGCTCGAGACATCTCCGCCTGCACGTCGCGCTCCGTCGCCTTGCCCTGATAGAACCGGACGATCACGCTCGGCCAGATTCCGGGATCGGCGGCGGTCACGCTTCCCAGTACCGCAATCGGATCCTCATCGGCCTTCATCGAGATGATATAGAGCCAGAGGTAGGAGAAGGGATTGCCCGGCTCGATGCGAATGGCGTGACGGACATCGGAAATCGCGCGTTGATAGTCGCGCCGGATGAAAAAGGCGACGGAGCGATTCTGGTATGGGATGGCGGCGTCCGGCCGCAGCGCCACGGCCTGGTTGTAGTCGGCGATGCCGGGTCCGGTGTCGCCCTTGATCATGTAGATCAATCCGCGGTCGTTGTACCCTTCGGCGTAATCCGCCTTGAGGGAGATCGCCGTCGTCAGGTCCGCGAGGGCGCGGTCGTAATTTTCCTTCAACGCATAGGCGATGCCGCGATCGTGGTAACCCTCCGGCGCGGCCGGCCGCAGAGTGACGAACCGGTCGTAGTCGGCAACCGCCTGGTCGAGTTTGCCTTGCTGACGGTAGGCCCAGCCGCGCCAGCTATACGCGCCTGCAAGCTTCGGTTCTAGGGCGAGTGCGGCGTTGAAGTCTTCGATCGCCCGATCGTAGTCCCCGATACCACCGTAGCCCTCACCGCGGCCGGCCAGCGCGACAGCGCGCGCCGCTGGCGTCAGGCTTTCGGTCTTGAGCGCACGGTCGCAGACGGCAACGGTGGTCGCGTAGTCGCGGCCTGCGGCGGAGCGGACACAGTCCTCGACGTCGTGGGATGACAGGGCGGCTGGTTGCGATCCTGCTGCCGGCGCCGTACCGCCGCTGGTACAGGCGCCGACGACCAGCGCCGACGCCAGCGCGAGCATGACCGCGATCGGAAACGGCAACATCGGCAATTCCCCCACTTCTTGCCGCTCAATTTAGGGTCGTGCCGATCTGGGGGTCAATCGCGGCGGCACTCACGGCAGCTTCTTCGGATGGGCGAGATGGCCGAATTCCAGGACCAGCTTCTCGTAGAGCGCGCGCTTGAACGGCACGATCAACTGCGGCACCCGGCGGAAATCCACCCACTTCCATTCGGAGAATTCCGGATGGTCGCCGGCGATGTCGACCTCGGATTCCTTGCCGGTGAAGCGGAAGGCGTACCACTTCTGCTCCTGGCCGCGATACTTGCCCTTCCAGAGATCGCGCGCGAGCTCCGGCGGCAGGTCGTAGTGGAACCAGCCCGGCGTCTCGGCAATCAGTTCCGCGCTGGTGATGCCGGTCTCCTCATGGAGCTCGCGCCAGGCGGCGTCGAGCGGCGTCTCGCCCCTGTCGATCCCGCCCTGAGGCATCTGCCAGGCCGGGCCGGGGCTGTCGAGGCGCTGCGCCACGAAGACCTTGCCCGCGGCATTGAACAGCGCGATGCCGACGCCACGACGATAGGGCAGGTCGTCATACGACCAGTCGTCGTGCTTGTGCTTCTTGTCTTTCTTCTCGCCCATTTCAATCCGTCTTCAGGAAGGCGCTGGCCGGCACGGTGGCCGGATCGTTGTCGCCGAGCTGTCGCGTCCAGTCGGCGATGGCGGTGATGGTGGCCGGCGAGGCGTGCGCCACCGCGAGCGCACCGCCGTCGCGGCTTGCCAGCTGCAGCGCGACGGCCAGCCGCGCCGCGATGCCGGCCCGTGACGGCGAGTCGTCGAGGCTGAGCACGGTGCGGGCGAACGGCGCGCCGCTCGCCTTCGCCGTCGTGGCGCCGAGGCTCATCGGCTCGCCGCTGGTATCGATGAATCCAAGGCCGAGGCGCGCGGTCTCGCCGAGCACCGTGGCGGTCGCCTGGTCGTCCAGGAGCAGCGCGTCGCCGCCGGCGGCGGCGAAGCCGACCACGTGGTCGGCCGATCCGGCGATGGCGTCGATCCGGCGGCCGGCCTCGTTCTGGTTCAACGCGGTCATGACGCCGAGCGCGCCGAGATCGCGGCCGTCCTTCGCCTGCAGCGGCAGGTCGACCATGGCCTCGTGGCCGAAGGCGCGGGCGGCGGCGATCCATTCGCCGAGGTCCGGCGCGTAGGGGCTGAAGCTCAGCGTGACATCGGCCGGCAGGCCGGCGATGGCGGCCGCGGCGATGGCGCGGTCATTGCCGAGACCGGTCAGCAGGATCCCGATCCGCGGATGGCCGGTGCCCACCGCCGCGGGGCGCGCGAAGCGGCGCCAGGGCGGCTGGTCGAATTCGGTGTCGTTCAGGGCGCGACCGGCGCTTGCCGATTGCTCCAGCAAGGCGGAGGGGGCGAGGGCCGGCCAGCTGTCGGGCGTCGCGCCGCCCGCGGCATCGCCGGCATCGCTGCCGGCACCGGTCGCCACCAGGGCCGGCATCTCGGATAGATCCGTCGCATTGCCAGGCGTGGCGGCGGCGCGCGGCGCCGGTGAATCGGCAAGATCCACGTCGGAACTGCCGGCTAGAGCTTTCAGGCGGGAGAGGAAGGCCTGGTCGGAGAGCGCCCACCACACGCCGCCGCCGATCGCGGCGATCACCAGCAGGCCGGTGACCCGGCGGAGGAATGGAGCGGCGTTGCGGTTGGGGCGGCGCGCCATCGGGCGGCGATCAATCCCGGCGACCTGGCTCAGCCGAGACGGGGCCGGGCGCGTCCATCGCGCCCGGCCCGCTTGCCTCAGTTGGCGGCGGCGTCGCCGGTCTTCACCAGCGCGAGGCCCTGCAACAGGTCGAGCGCCCGCGCGAGCTGGTAGTCCTTGCTGGGATCGGTGATGGCCTCCTTCTCCGACCCGACATGGGGATGCTGCTCGACATTGGTGCCGGGCTGCACGTTGGTGGTCGGCGCCGCGTTGCTCTGCGGCTGAGCGCCGTTCTGGTTATTCTGGTTGTTGTTCTGGTTCTGGTTGTTCGGTGTTTCCGGCCCGGGCTGGGTGTTGGGCTGCTGCCCGTTGATCACCGGGGGCTTCGCCTGCGGATTGTCCGGGTTGGCGAGTGCGCCGCGGAGATCGGCCTCGTGCTTGCCGGTGTCGTCCACGGTCTCGATCTTCGCGGGCTCGACCTGGATGTCGGGATCGATGCCCTTGGCCTGGATCGAGCGGCCGGACGGCGTGTAATAGCGCGCCGTGGTGAGGCGGATCGCGCCGTGGTTCGGGATCGGGATGATCGACTGCACCGAGCCCTTGCCGAACGACTTGGTGCCCATGAGGATCGCGCGGTGGTGATCCTGCAGCGCGCCGGAGACGATCTCCGAGGCGGAGGCCGAGCCGCCGTTGATCAGCACGATCAGCGGCTTGCCGTCCAGCAGGTCGCCCGCCTCGGCGTTCCAGCGCTGGCCGTCGTCGGGGTTGCGGCCGCGGGTCGAGACGATCTCGCCCTTGTCGAGGAAATCGTCGGAGACGGCGATCGCTTGGTCGAGGAGGCCACCGGGGTTGTTGCGGAGATCGAGCACCAGGCCGGTCATGTCGCCCTTGGTGGCGCCCTTGATCGCCTGCAGCGCGCTCTTCAGCCCGCTGTCGGTCTGCTCGCTGAAGCTGGTGATGCGGATGTAGCCGATGTTGTTCGGCTCCATCTCCCAGCGCACCGACTTCAGGGTGATGACCGCGCGCTTCATGGTGACGTCGAACGGATCCTGGCTGCCGCGGATCACGGTCAGGGTGATCGCCGAGCCGACCTCGCCGCGCATCTTGTCGACCGCCTGGTTTAGGGTGAGGCCAAGCACCGGATCGCCGTCGATGTGCGAGATCAGGTCGCCGGGCTGGATGCCGGCCTTGGCCGCCGGCGTGTCGTCCATCGGCGACACCACCTTGATCAGGCCGTCCTGCATGGTGACCTCGATGCCGAGGCCGCCGAACTCGCCCTTGGTCTGGATCTGCATGTCCGCATAGTCCTTGGCGTTCATGTAGGACGAATGCGGATCGAGCCCGGAGAGCATGCCGTTGATGGCGTTCTCGACGAGCTGGTCGTCCTTCACCGGCTCGACATAGCTGGAGCGGATGCGCTCGAACACCTCGCCGAACAGGTTGAGCTGTTCGTAGGTGTTGGTGTCGGTCGAGGCCGCGCCGGCGCCGGCCGTGGCGTTCTGCGCGGAGACCATGCCGGGGCGAAGGGCGAAGGCACCGATCGCCACGCCGCCGATCAGGGCCGCGGTGGTGAGGAGCGTGGTACGGAACATCGGATCATTGACCTTTATTTGTTGACGGCGTTGGTGCGTTGACGGCTTTGGCTTCGGCGGCGCCGAACCAGGGGACGGGATCGACCGGCTGTCCGTCCCGGCGCAGCTCCAAATAGAGTTTCGGGCGACCGGTCGCCGATGCGGCTCCAGATCCGGTCCCGGGTCCTGCCCCGGGTCCAGCCATGACGCCCACCGGCTCTCCGGCGAGCAACCATTGGCCGACCACGGCATCGACCCGGTCCAATCCGGCGAGCACAGTATGATACCCGCCGCCGTGTTCGATGATCAATATTTGGCCATAGGAGCGGAACGGTCCTTCGAACGCAATCCTGCCGTCGAAGGGCGCCACCACCTGGGCTCCCGGCCGGGTTTCGACCGTCAAACCCTTGGAGAGGCCGCCGGTATCCATGGGATCCCCGAAATGTGTCAAAATTCTGCCGCGGGCCGGCGCGAAGACCACGTTCCGGCTATCGATATGGGCGGCGTCAGGGAAATTGCGGAAACCGGCCGGTCGCTGCATCAGCTGGGGATTGGCCGGTACGGCAGAACCGGTCTGCGCCGAAGCGAGTTGCTCGCTCACGGGCATGTTATCGCTGCTGTCCGGGACGGCCGGGCCGGTCTCGGCCTTCGCCTTGTTCAACCGGTCGATCAGGTCCTGCAGGTTTTTCGCCTGCCCGCCGAGCTTGTCGAGCCGCGCCTGGGCCGAGGCGCTCTCCGCCAGGGTCGAGCGCTGGATCTGCGCCTTCTTGTTGATGAGGTCGGAGAGCCGGGCATTCTCGCCGGCAAGCTTGGTGACAGCCGCGGCGAGATCGTCGCGCTGTTGCGCCATCTGCTGGCGCATCTCCTGAAGCTCGTTGAGGTCGCTCTGCAGCGATCGCGCCCGCGCATCCAGCGCTGGCGTGATCAAGCTCAGCAGCCGCGCCGTGCGCGCGGCGTCGATCGGCGCCTGGGACGAGAACAGCATCGCTTCCGGCGGCTGGCTGGAGAGGCGCTGCAGCGCCAGCACGGCCTGGGTCAGCTTGCCGCGTTCGGAGGTGAGGGCCGCGGTCTTGTCCTGCTCGGCATCGGAAAGCGCCTGCAGCGTATCCTCGAGCTCGGTCACCTGGGTCTCGGTATCCTGGACCTGGCCCGCCGCCTTCACCGCCTGCGCCTGGAGGTCGGCGATTTCCTTGTCGAGCTCGTCGGCGCGGGCCTTCAGCTGGGCCTGCTGCTCCTGACCCTGCTGGATCTGCTGCTGGATCGCGTTCAGATCCGACGTGCCGGGTATCGGAACGTCGTCGGCGAATGACGGCGCCATCGCCGCGCCGGATGCGGCGATCGCCAGGGTCAAAGCAAGGAGGGGACCTCTATTGGGCACAGGCCAGGATTATTGCGCGCTGGCGCGAAGCGCCGCGTCCTTTGGCGGATGAAGCAGCGAATGCCCGGTCATCTCCTTAGGCTGCGGCAGGCCCATGAGCTCGAGCACGGTCGGCGCCACGTCTGAGAGCTGGCCGTCGGAGAGCTTTCGAATTGCTGCGGGCCCGTTCACCAGGATGAAGGGCACGCGGTTCAGGGTATGCGCGGTGTGCGGCTGGCCGGTGACGGGATCGATCATCTGCTCGGCATTGCCGTGGTCGGCGGTGATCAATAGAACGCCGCCCCTCCGCTCCACGGCCTCGCGCAGCC
>DATKNM010000245.1:0-2882 GCA_035541335.1 Binatia bacterium | reverse complement strand
CGCTGAGCTTCAGGCCGCGCTGGCAGACGATGACGGCGCGGCTGCCCGGCGTCGGCCAGTCGCGGGACCATTCGGAGACGGTGCGGTGGTCGCGGCGCCGCGCGCCGGGAATAAGGCGCGGATCGGCGGGATAGTCGTCCGCGTCGCGCACGTCGATGATGACGGGCGCGTCCGGCAGGCCGATGAGACAGGAAAGCTGCGCGACGGTGATGTCGGTATTCGACGGCATGGCGTCCACTCCATCATTAGGGGAGCTGGGACGCGATCTTCAGGCTGCCGCCTCACGGGGTAATCGCGGGTAACCCCTTGGGGCGGAGTATCGGCGAAGGACGGCGCAGCGTCAATCCGGCCTTTCTTGCGCCGCCGCGGGCGCGAGCCTAGGCTCCCTGCATCTCGCGCGCCGCCTCGGACTTGCACCGTTTCAAGGGAGTGCTGGCCATGCTCAGAAGCAATCCTCTTTCGGCGCTGATCTTCACGGTCATCATGGTGATCGGCCTCGCCTTCGCCTATGGGCCGGCGACCTCCGGCGGGCAGCCGCAGGCGGTCGGCATCCTGGTCGTGACGCTGCTGATCGCCTCGATCGCCTCCAACGCGGTCAAGGTCGCGAACCAGTGGGAGCGCGTCATCGTGCTCCGGCTCGGCCGGTTCCGCTCGCTGGAGGGGCCGGGCCTGTTCTTCATCGTGCCGATCATCGAGATCGTGGCCTATTGGATCGACATCCGGGTGATCACCGCCGGCTTCAAGGCGGAGAAGACCCTGACCAAGGATACGGTGCCGGTCGATGTCGATGCGGTGCTGTTCTGGAAGGTGATCGACCCGAAGAAGGCGGCGCTCGACGTCGCGGATTACAAGAGCGCCATCAACTGGGCGGCGCAGACTGCTCTGCGCGACGTGATCGGCAAGACCTTGCTGGCCGACATGCTGGAGGGCCGCGAGAAGATCAGCGGCGAGCTGCAGAAGATCATCGACGTTCGCACCGAGCCCTGGGGCATCAACGTGATCTCGGTCGAGGTGAAGGACGTCCTCATCCCAGCGGCGCTCGAAGACGCCATGTCGATGCAGGCCCAGGCCGAGCGCGAGCGCCAGGCCCGCGTCATCCTCGGCGATTCCGAGCGCCAGGTCGCCGAGAAGTTCGGCGAGGCCGCCAAGACCTATGCCGACAACCCGACCGCACTCCATCTCCGCGCCATGAACATGCTCTACGAAGGCCTGAAGCAGAACGCCACCATCGTCATCGTGCCCTCGACCGCGATCGAGACCATGCAATTGGGCGGCCTCGCCGGGGTGACGGCGCTGACGCAGCAGATCGCGGGGGAGAAGAAGGGGTAAGGGGGCGGCCGGCTGGTCGAGCAGCGTGCGGAGCCGCCCGCGCCACTCAGCCGAGCGCGAACCAGACGGCGGCGAGCAGGAACCAGATGGCGGTCGAAAACAGGAACGCCCGCTCGACCAGACCGAAGATCGCGCGCCCCGGTCTGAACATCGTCAGCACCACACCGGCCAGCGCGATCGCGGCTATCCAGCGCAGCACGGGCCAGAGCGCATGGAGCGCCGGGGCGCGCGGGTCCGCGGACAGGATCGGCGTCACCACGTCGATCGTCATGTAAACGAGGGCGAAGGTCGCGATCGCGAAGAGATAATGCAGGCGCCCGTGCGCGGTCGCCGCTTTGCCCTCGAGGTCGGTCGGAAACGCGATCGCCCCGACGCGCGCGACCGCCATCGCCGCGACATAGATTGCGACGCGGCTGGGAAACGCAGGGGCTTCAGACGCATGGAACAGCCAGGCCAGCGCCAGCGCCGCGATCGCACCGATACCGCCATAGATCCGAAACAGCGCCGCCGTCTTCCCCACCGCGTAGTCGCTGACAGCGTGGCGGACCGGGCTGTAATTGCGGTTCAGGCCATGGAATGCGAGCAGGAGCGCGAGGTTGATCGCATAGAGACCAGTTGTCACCGCCGCGAGGGTCATCGCGACTCCAATTTCAAGGTTCTAGATTCAGTTCTATCAAAGAAAGGCGTGGATGGCCGGACCAAGTCCGGCCATGACGGCGCCTAAACAGGCACCATCACCTCTTCTCCTCCGCCGGGCCGAAGAGATCGCTGTGCCCGAGTTCCTCGCTCCGCCGGCGCTCGAGCTCCTGGTTGTAGCGGCGGAGGACGTAGCTCTCGGTCACGTAGCCGATCACCTTCCGGGTCACCGTCGAGTCCACGACGGCGAGGACTTCGAGCTCGCTTTCCTCGAAAAGCTTGAGGACGTTGCGGATGGGCGTCCGGCGCGGCAGGACCGGCTGCTTCACCGGGAGGAGGTCGCCGACGCGTTGCGCGGTGCCTTCGGTCGGGGCCTTGGCGAGGTGGAGGGCGGGGACGTCGAGCACGCCGCGATAGGCGCCGTCGTCGTCGAGCACGAAGAGCTGGCCGGTCTCGCCGGCGGGGTGCGCCGCCCGGGTCTGGTCCAGCGGGTCCGAGGAGCGGACGAAGACCATGTCGCGCTGCATCAGGGTCTCGGCGGTGATCTCGGTCAGCCAGCCGATGTCGAAGGCGCCGGCGAGCTTCAGGCCGCGCTGGTGGAAGCGCCAGGTCGAGAAGGAATAGCCCCACCACTGCCTGACGCCGAACGAGGAGAGCAGCACGGCGACGATGACGCCGATGGTGATCGAATAGGAGCCGGTCAGCTCCAGCACGAGGAGGATCATGGTCACCGGCGCGCCGACGATGGCCGCACCCACGGCGCCCATGCCGACCAGGGTGAAGGTGATGGATTCGTGGCCGAGCGCCGGGTTCACCAGCGCCGCGGCCTCGCCGATGAGCGCACCCAGGAGCGCGCCGATATAGAGCGAGGAGCTGAAGAGGCCGCCGCGGAGGCCGCTGCCGACCGAGACCGCGGA
>DATKNM010000244.1:0-11770 GCA_035541335.1 Binatia bacterium | reverse complement strand
CCCGTCCTTCAGCACCACCACCCGGTCGGCCAACGCCCGGACGACGCGAAGGTCGTGGCTGATGAAGAGATAGGCGAGGCCGTGCCGCGCCTGGAGGTCGCGCAGCAGATCGACGATCTGCGCCTGCACCGACATGTCGAGCGCGGAGGTCGGCTCGTCGAGCACGATCAGCTTGGGTTTCAGGATCAGCGCGCGGGCGATCGAAATGCGCTGGCGCTGGCCGCCGGAGAATTCGTGCGGATAGCGGTGCCGGGTCCCGGGATCGAGCCCGACCTCCTGGAGCACGTCGATCACCGCCTGCTCGCGGGCGCCTGGAGCCTGCTCGAGGTCGTGGACTTCGAGCCCTTCGGCGATGATCTCGCCGATCGAGAGCCGGGGCGAGAGCGAACCATAGGGGTCCTGGAACACGACCTGCATCTCGCGCCGGAGCGGCCGCATCCGGCCGCGGTCGAAGGCGTCGATGCGCCGGCCTTCGAACACGATCTCGCCCTTGCTCTCGATGAGCCGCAGCAAAGCGAGGCCGAGTGTCGTCTTGCCAGATCCCGATTCGCCGACCACGCCGAGCGTCTCGCCCTCGCGGATCTCGACCGAGACGTCCTCGAGCGCGTGGACGTGATCGACCACGCGGCGGAAGATCCCGGCCTTGATCGGGAACCAGACCCTGAGGTCCTTGACGGCCGCGAGTTGCTTCGCGTCGGGATGCGGCGCCACGGCACGGCCCTTGGGCTGGGCCGCCAGCAGCATCTGGGTATAGGGATGCTCGGGCTTGGCGAACAGCTCGGCCGGGGTCTTCGCCTCGACGATCTTGCCCTTCTGCATCACGGCGACGCGGTCGGCGAACTTGCGGACGATGCCGAGGTCGTGGGTGATCAGCAGGATCGCCATGCCGAGCCGCGCCTGCAGCTCGCGTAAGAGCTTCAGGATCTGCGCCTGCACGGTGACATCGAGCGCCGTCGTCGGCTCATCGGCGATCAAGAGGTCGGGATCGTTCGCCAGCGCCATGGCGATCATCACCCGCTGGCGCTGGCCGCCGGAAAGCTCGTGCGGGAAGGACTTCAGGCGACGCTCCGGATCGTTGATGCCGACCAGGTGCAGCAGCTCGAGGGCGCGCGCGCGGGCCTGCGGCTTCGGCAGGTTCCGGTGCAGCCGCATCGCCTCGGTGATCTGCCGCTCCACCCGGTGCAGCGGGTTCAAGGACGTCATCGGCTCCTGGAAGATCATGGAGATCCGGCTGCCGCGGATCTTGCGCAAGGTCGCAGCCGGCGCGCCGATCAGCTCCTCGCCCTGGAACCTGATGCTGCCGCCGGGATGGCGCGCCATCGGATAGGGCAACAGCTGCAGGATCGAGAGCGCCGTCACCGACTTGCCGGAACCGGATTCGCCCACCAGGGCGAAGGTCTCGCCCTTCCTGACCTCGAAGCTCACGCGATCGACGGCAGTAACGTCGCCGAAGGCAACGCTCAGGTTCTTCACGTCGAGGAGCGGCGCGGCGTCGGTCACTTGGCGATCTTCCGGGGATCGAAGGCGTCGCGGATCGCCTCGCCGACGAAAATCAACAGCACCAGCATGGCGCCCGTGACCACGAAGCCGGTGATGCCGAGCCAGGGCGCCTGCAGGTTGTTCTTGCCCTGGTTCAGCATCTCGCCGAGCGAGGGCGAGCCCGGCGGCAGGCCGAGGCCGAGGAAGTCGAGCGATGTCAGGATGGTCACCGAGCCACCGAGGGTGAAGGGCAGGAAGGTCAGCGTGGTCACCATGGCGTTGGGCAGGATGTGCTTCACCATCACCCGCCAGTCGCTCATGCCGAGCGCCTTCGCGGCGCGCACGTATTCCAGGTTCCGCACCCGGAGGAACTCGGCCCGCACCACGCCGACCGGCCAGGTCCAGCCGAAGATCAGCAGGATGATGAAGAGCGAGATGATGCTCGGCGGGAAGATCGCCGAGAGGATCAGCAGGATGTAGAGCGTCGGCAGGCTACCGAAGACTTCGAGGAAGCGCTGGAACAGGAGGTCGATCCAGCCGCCGAAATAGCCCTGCACCGCGCCCGCCAGCACGCCGATGATGGTGGTGCAGATGGTGAGCGCGACGCCGAACAGCACCGAGATCCTGAAGCCGTAGATCGCCCGCGCCAGCACGTCCCGCGCCTGGTCGTCGGTGCCGAGCCAGTTGATGCCGTCGGGCGGGCTCGGCGCCGGGCCGGGAAGGTCGGTGATGGTGGTGTTGTAGGAGAACGGGATCGGCGGCCAGACCATCCAGCCGTCGGTTTCGATCTTCTTCCGGACATAGGGGCTGCGGTAGTTGGCCTCGGTGACGAAGGTTCCGCCGAAGGTGGTCTCGGGATAGGTCTTCAGTACCGGGAAATAGAGCGATCCCTGATAGCTCACAATCAGGGGCCTGTCGTTTGCGATGACCTCGGCGAACAGGCTGAAGACCAGCAGCACCAGGAAGATGAGCATCGAGTAGTAGCCGCGCCGGTTGCGCCGGAAATTCGCGATCCGGCGCGCGGTCAGCTGGGTTATGTGGAAACCCATGAAGCGGCGGTCGAGGCCCGTGACCGACGTCACCGTCATGTGCCGCGCGCCTCGAAATCGATCCTGGGATCGATCAGCATATAGGTGATGTCGCCGATCAGCTGGACCAGGAGGCCCATCAGGCCGAAGGCGTAGAGCGTCGCGAACACGACCTGGTAGTCCCGGTTGATCGCCGCCTCGTAGCCGAGCAGGCCCAATCCGTCGAGGGAGAAGATGATCTCGGTCAGCAGCGCGCCGGTGAAGATGATGCCGATGAAGGCCGCCGGGATGCCGGAGATCACGATCAGCATGGCATTGCGGAAGACGTGGCCGTAGAGCACGCGCCGCTCGGTCAGGCCCTTGGCGCGGGCGGTCGTCACGTATTGCTGGTTGATCTGCTCCAGGAACGAGTTCTTGGTCAGCATGGTCAGGGTGGCGAAGCTGCCGATGGTGAGCGACAGCAGCGGCAGCGTCATGTGCCAGAAGTAATCCGTGATCTTGCCCCAGAGCGACAGCTGGTCCCAGTTCTCCGAGGTGAGGCCACGCAGCGGGAACCAGTGGAAATAGCTGCTGCCGGCGAAGAGCACGATCAGGAGGATCGCGAACAGGAAGCTCGGGATGGCGCTTCCCGCAATGATCACGGTGCTGGTCCAGACGTCATAGGGCGTGCCGTCGCGCACCGCCTTGGCGATGCCGAGCGGAATGCAGACCAGGTAGGTGAGGAGCGTGGTCCAGAGTCCGAGCGAGATCGAGACCGGCAGCTTCTCGAGGATGAGATCGACCACCGGCCGCCCGCTGGTGTAGCTGTTGCCGAAATCGAAGCGCAGGAAGTTGCTCATCATCATGGCGAAGCGCTCGGGCAGCGGCTTGTCGAAACCGTACATATGTTCGAGCCGCTTGATGAGCTGCGGGTCGAGGCCCTGCGCGCCGCGATAGATCTTGGAACCGCCCTGCCCGGCGCTTTGCGTCGTCTGCGAGCGGGCGGAGAGCAATTCGCTACCGCCGCCCGAGACCCTCTCGGTCGCCGAGACACCGGTGCCCTTGATCTTCTGGATCATCTGCTCGACCGGGCCGCCGGGCGCAGCCTGGATGATCAGGAAATTGATCACCATGATCCCGAACAGCGTCGGAATCATCAGCAGCAGGCGTCTGACGATATAGGCGAGCATGAAGGTCTAGGCGCGGCGTCCGGTGCGTTCGATCACTTCTTGCCTCGTCCGCGACGGCCGAGCACGAAGGCGATGACGGCGACCGCGATCCCGCCGAGGATATAGGGGATCGGCGTGCTGCCGCGGTCCTCGGGTTGCGTGACTGCCGGTGCCGGTGACGCGGGCGCGGTCGGCGCCGGGGGAGTCTGCGCCGCCGGCGGATTCTGTGTCGCGGCCCCGGAGGCCTGAGCCGCGGACACCTGCTGCTTCAGCGCCGAGTCCTTCTGCGGGTCGTACCACCAGGTGTCGAAGGTGAGGCCGTATTTCGGCATGGTCGCCGGATGCGCGTACTTGTTCCAATAGGCGATGCGGTCGAAGGGCGCGTTCCAATGCGGGATGTAATAGAAGCCCCATTGCAGCACACGGTCGAGCGCGCGCGTGGTGTACACCAGCTCGTCGCGATCCTTGGCGGCGATGATCTTCTCCACCAGCGCATCGACCACCGGGTCCTTGATGCCACCGAGATTCTGACCGCCGGTGGTATCGGCACTCTTCGATCCCCACCAGTCGCGCTGCTCGTTTCCCGGCGACAGCGATTCGGCAACCAGGTTGACCGTCATGTCGTAGTCGAACTGGTCCATCCGCTTCTGGTACTGGGCGGGATCGATCGTGCGCATATGCGCCTTCACGCCGATCTGCGCCAGGTTCTGGATGAAGGGCTGGGTCACGCGCTCGAAGGTCTCCTCGTCGAGCAGGATCTCGAAGTCGAGGGTCTGGCCGTCCTTGGTGCGGACGCCGTTCACGACCTTCCAGCCGTCGTCGTCCAGGATCTTGCTGGCGATCTCCAGATTGGCGCGGGCATCTCCCGAACCGTCGGTCTTCGGCGGGTTGTATTCCGTGGTGAAGACCTCGTCCGGGACCTTGCCGCGATAGGGCTCCAGGATCTTCAGTTCTTCCGGTGACGGCAAACCGGTCGCGCCGAGCTCGGAAGGTCCGAAATAGCTGCGGATCCGGACGTATTGCCCGAAGAACAGCGCCTTGTTGCTCCACTCGAAGTCGAAGGCGTATTGCAGCGCCTCGCGGACCTTGCGGTCCTGGAAGATCGGCCGGCGCAGGTTATAGACATAGCCCTGCATCAGGTTCCGGCCCTCGGTCGGGATCGTCTCCTTGACGATGCGCCCGTCCTTCACCGCCGGGATGTTGTACGCGGTCGCCCAGGCCTTCGCGCTGCTCTCGAGACGCATGTCATAGGCGCCGGCCTTGAAGGCCTCGAGCGCCACCGTGTCGTCGCGATAGTAATCGTAGCGGATGGTGTCGAAATTGTTCTGCCCGACGTTGATCGGCAGATCCTTGCCCCAGTAGTCGGGCACCCGCTGCAACGTGATCGAGCGCCCCGCCTCGTATTTCGCGATCTTGTAGGGGCCGCTGCCGTCGGGGATGTCCAGCGTCGGCTGGGTGATGTCCTTGCCCTTCCAGAGATGCTCCGGCAGGACCGGCATCTCGCCGATGATCAACGGCAGCTCCTGGTTGTCGCCGGGCGCGAAGGTGAACTTCACGCGGAGGTCGCCGAGCTTCTCGCATTTGGCCACGCTCTGATAATAGGCCTGCAGCTGCGGCGGTCCCTTCTCCTTCAGCAGGTTGAAGGTGAAGACCACGTCGTCGGCGGTGATCGGCTGGCCGTCATGCCAGCGCGCGATCTTGCGAAGATTGAAAATCACCCAGGACCGGTCCGCCGGAACTTCCATGGTCTCGGCGATCAGCCCGTACTTGCTGAACGGCTCGTCGCCGGTCGCGGCGGTCAGCGCTTCGTAGCTGGCGCCCGGTCCCGGCGTGCCTTGGATGGTATAAGGGTTGAAGCTGTCGAACGTGCCGATCGCCCGGAACACCACGCTGCCGCCCTTGGGCGCATCCGGATTGACGTAATCGAGATGCTTGAAGTCCGGTCCGTATTTAGGCTCGCCGCGCATGGCGATCCCCGGGACCGGCTGCACGTTGGCGTCCTGGGCCCGGGCGGATTGCGGAGCGGAGGTCCCGAAGAGCGCGGCAAGGGCCAGCATGGCGGAGAGCAGGAGACCGGTCGAGCTTCGCGGCATGATGTATCCCTGGTCTCTGTCCCTGGCTGGAAACGCCGCCGTTCCGGCGGCTTTCGGGCATCCTAGCGGAGGTTCTGGCCGCAGGGAAACCCGCGGGAAGGTAACGGAATATATCGTTATCCGTTGCCGAAGATGGCAATCGCCTGTTCCAGCAGCCGGCGGTCGCCGGCTGCGATGACCTCGCCGGTGGAGGTCATGGTCAGGGCTCCGCCCTGCCAATCCGTGATCGCGCCGCCCGCACCCTCGATCACCGGCACCAAAGCGAGATAGTCGTAGATCCCGAGGCCCCGCTCGACCACGAGGTCGATGAACCCGGTCGCGACCATGCCGTATTGATAGCAGTCGCCGCCATAGGTCGTGGATTTCGCCTTGTCGCGCAGGGCTTCGAAGCGCGCGAGGTTGTCGCCCCGGAACATCTGCGGCGAGACCGTGGAGAAATAGGCTTCGGCCAAGGATGCACAGGCGCGGGATCGGATGACCTCGCCGTTCAAGGTGCTGGGCTCGCCGGCGACGCCGAGCCAGAGGTCCTCGAGGATCGGCATGTCGATCACGCCGAGGATGGGCCGGCCGCCGCGGTTGAGCGCGATCAGCGTGCCGAACATCGGCCGCCCGGTGATGAAACTCCGCGTGCCGTCCAGCGGGTCCAAGACCCAGACATATTCCGCATCGGCGCGCTCGGCGCCGAATTCCTCGCCGATGATGCCGTGGCTCGGGAAGGCCGCGTTGATCCGATCGCGCAAGGCGGCTTCGCATTCCCGGTCCGCCTTGGTGACCGGGCTCTCATCCGCCTTGTCGATGATGTCGAGCTTCTTGCGATAATAGCGCCTGAGGATCGGCCGGCTGACTTCCGTCAGCCGACGCGCCAAGGCGACGAACTCCGCTGGAACCCCCGCGCTCACGGCGACGCCGCGCGCGTCTTACTGCGGCAGCGGAACCGGGCTGTCGCTCTGATCCCGAAGCCAGCGCAGCACGGCGGCGCGATCCTCGGCCTTCGGCAGGCCGGGGAAGGTCATCTTGGTGCCGGGCGCGAAGGCCTTCGGGCTGGTGAGGAACTTGTTCAGGTTCTCGAAGTCCCAGGTGATCTTCAGGTTCTTGATCGCATCGGAATAGGAGAAGCCTTCCATATGCGCGCTCGGCCCGCCGATCACGCCCCAGAGGTTGGGACCGACCTTGGCCGGGCCGCCCTTGGTGAAGTCGTGGCACGCCTTGCACTTCGCCACCACCTTCTCGCCCGCGGCGGGATCCGCGCTGGCGATCATCTTCACGGCATCCTCGCCTCCGGCGGGTGCAGCACCCTCGGGTTGCGCGGCGGCCTGGGTCGACGCGGCCGGCGCGGCGGCAGGCTGTGCCGCTTCCTTCGCCTCGTCCTCGGCCTTCTTGATCTCGTCCGGGGTCGGCAGGGCCGGCGGATTGTCCGACTGGGTGCGGAGCCAGGCGATCACGTTGGCGCGGTCCTGCACCTTGGGGAAGCCGGGGAAGGTCATCTTGGTGCCCGGCGCATAGGCCTTCGGGCTCGCCAGGAAGTGGTTCAGGTTCTCGTAGGTCCAGGTGCTCTTCAAATTCGCGATCGCCGGCGAATAGTTGAAGCCTTCCATATGCGCGGTCGGCCCGCCCTCCACGCCCCAGAGATTCGGGCCGACCTTGGCCGGCTCGCCTTTGCCGAAGCTGTGGCAGCTCTGGCAGACCTTGGTCGCCTCCTGACCCTTGGCCGTGTCGGCATTGGCCAGGAGGCCGCTCACCGGCTCGACCGGGGCCGGCTTCGCCGCCGGCTGGGCCGCCGCTGCGGCCTTCTCGCCTTCGGCGCCCTCATGCCCGCCATAGACCATGTTGGCGACCAGGCCGACGCTCAGCGTCAGCATGCCGCCGACCAGGACGGCGGCGGCGATCTTGTTGGCTTCCAAAGACATGCAGGCAACCCCTCGTGCGGCGTGGCCGGGTGTGGCGATTTTGAGCGTCGCGGCCCGGCAATAATGTGTGGCAGGTCGAAACCGGCGCGGAATTTAGCGAGTTCCGCCAGCCCTGTCCAACCGACTGTCCGCGCCGTGCCACGATCCAGACCGCGCTCCAAAACAGCGTTTCCGGCTGGCCTTCCGGCCGCTCGCGGCATAATGTCGCGGGCTTTTCCGTGACGGTTTGCCGTAGTGATCCGACCGATGAACCCCGTCGTCCTGATCCCCGCCCGACTCGCTTCCACCCGCCTGCCGAACAAGCCCCTGGCCGACATCGCCGGGAAGCCGATGATCGTGCATGTCTGGGAGCGGGCGAAGGCCGCCGGCATCGGCCCGGTCTATGTGGCGGGCGGCGAGCCGGAGATCGTCGCCGCGGTGAAGGCCGCCGGCGGCGAGGCGGTGCTGACCCGGCCTGATCATCCCTCCGGCTCGGACCGCATCTTCGAGGCCCTGGGCCGCATCGATCCCGAGCGCCGGTTCGACGTCGTCGTCAACGTGCAGGGCGATCTTCCGACCCTCGACCCCAAGGTGGTGCGCCGCGCTTTGGAGCCGCTCGCCAACCCGACGGTCGATATCGCGACGCTCTGCGTCGAGATCACCCGCGAGAGCGAGCGCACCGATCCCAACGTGGTGAAGGCGGTGACCGCGCTGGCGCCGCAGGAGGGCCGCAGCATCGCCCGCGCGCTCTACTTCAGCCGCGCCACGGTCCCGGCGAACGACGGCCCGCTCTATCACCATGTCGGGCTCTATGCCTATCGCCGCGCGGCGCTGGAGCGCTTCGTGGCGCTGCCGCCGGGCCTCCTGGAGCAGCGCGAGAAGCTGGAGCAGCTGCGCGCGCTGGAGGCGGGCATGCGCATCGACGTGGCGCTCGTTGACACTGTTCCGCTCGGTGTCGATACTTCCGCCGAGCTCGAGCGCGCCCGCAAGCTCCTCGCATCCGCATAGTCGCAACCTCCCAGCATCTCCAGACCCAGCATCTTCATCCGATGACCGCATCCGCCGAGAACGCCATCGCCTTCCAGGGCCTGCCCGGCGCCTATTCCAATCTCGCCTGCCGCGGCGCCTTTCCGAAGATGCAGGCGCTGCCCTGCGAATCCTTCGAGGACATGTTCGCGGCGGTGCGCGAGGGGCGCGCGGCGCTCGCCATGGTGCCGATCGAGAACTCGGTCGCGGGCCGCGTCGCCGACATCCATCACCTGATGCCGGAATCCGGCCTCCACATCATCGGCGAGTATTTCCAGCGGGTGAACCACCAGCTGATGGCGCCGAAGGGTGCCACACTCGCCGGCTTGAAGACGGTCCGGAGCCACGTCCAGGCCCTGGCGCAATGCCGCAACACCTTGCGCGGCATGGGCCTGACACCGGTGACGCGCCCCGACACCGCCGGCTCCGCGGCCGAGGTCGCGGAGAAGGGCGACACCACCATCGGCGCCGTCGCCTCCTCGCTCGCGGCGGAGATCTACGGGCTCGAGATCCTGAAGAGCGACATGGAGGATGCCGAGCACAACACCACGCGCTTCGTCGTCATGGCGCGCGAGCCGATCGATCCCGATCCCGCGAAAGGGCCGGTGGTCACCAGCTTCGTCTTCAAGGTGCGCTCGGTGCCGGCGGCGCTCTACAAGGCGCTGGGCGGCTTCGCCACCAACGGCGTCAACATCACCAAGCTCGAGAGCTACATTCTCGACGGCCAGTTCACCGTCGCGCAGTTCTATGCCGACATCGAGGGCCATCCCGACCAGCGCCCGGTGAAGCTCGCTTTGGAAGAGCTGTCGTTCTTCTCCCGCGAGGTCAGGATCCTCGGCGTCTATCCCGCCGATCCCTTCCGCTTCAATCCGCGCTAAGCCTGAAGGCTGGCGGCGAGTCCGCTAGCGCCCCTGCACCGCATAGACCTTGAAGTGCTTGGCGAGCCCGGCGGGCAGGTCGAGCGGGGTCAGCCAGCCGGGCAGCGCGCCGCGTCCATCGAGCTTGGCGTAGAAGTTGATGGTATTGGCCTCGAAGAGCCGCGGCACGATCACGTCACTGCAGCGCACGACCAGCGCCACCTGGCGCTTATCCAGGATCGTCTTGGCTTGGCTGTCGTCGGTCGCGGTCATGGTGTCGATCGTGTCGAAGATCGCCTGCGGATTGCGATGATAGGGACCGGCGACGAAGCGGTAGTCGGTGCGGAAGGCGAGCTCCGGCGCATAGGAATAGTCATCGGTCATGACGATCGGCGCCGTGCCCGGAGCAGCGGCCGGAACGCTTTCGCCGGGATGCGCCTGGTTCAGCCAGTTGGCGAGGTCGTGCACCGGGCAGGTCACTCCGGCCGGCAGCTTCGGCAGTGCGAGGCTCGCCAGCATCGGCCCGACAGTGAGGGCGATGGCGACGAGAGTCAGGCCCGGTGTCCGCTGCCAGTGCGGCGCGCGACGGAGTCTCGCCTCCGCGAGGGCGAAGAAGCCGGCGCAGATGATGGCGATGGTCGGCGAGAATTCGACGCCGAGCCGCGCATGCATCTGGGCGCCGATCAGCATGAAGCAGAAGGCCATGGCGATGAGCAGGCCCGCCCAGTGCCGATCGCTGCGCCAGCGCTTCAGTGCAAACGGCAGCAGGACGATGGCGGCGATCGACTGCCCCGCCATCGGCAGGAAACCCCGCAGCCGGGTGACCGAAGTCGGCCAGAGCGGTTGCATCTCCTGCACGCTGTCGAGGAAATCCCGCTTCAGCCGGTCGTCGACGCCGAGCGGACCGAACAGCAGGTTGGGGAAGAGGGCCAGCAGCAATCCGGCGCCGGCGGCGCTGAGCGCGAGCCCGACGATCACGCGCACCCAGAAGCCGCCGCGCACGCGGCCGGCGACCAGGAACACCGCCGCCCAGATCAGCGGCAGCACCAGGTAAGGGAGGGAGACCTTGTCGTATTCGGCGGCGAGCCAGCGCTGCGGCGGCTGCTCGATCGGAATCGCGACCAGGATCACCATCGCCATCACGAGCGCAAAGAGGGCGCCGGGCATGGCCCAGTCGCGGATCTCGGCAGCGGCGGCCCCATGCGCCCGCGCTTCCTTCGCATCGAGCGGCGCATCGACCCAGAAGAGGCCGAGGGTCGCGATCACCGGCACCAGCGGCACCAGGAATTCCGGGCTGACCCAGACGCCGAGCCCGGCATAGAGCCCGCCGGCCGCCGCCCAGCGCCGTCGCACCCGCGGGGTTGCATCTCCCATCGCGGACCGCAGCATCGCGCCCAGCATCAACACGGTCAGCAGCAGCAGCAGCGTGTGATGGTCGGCGCGGCCGAAGGTGCCGTAGCCGAAGGCGGCGGCATTGGTCAGCAGGATGACGGCCGCGAAGCGATGTCCGGTCGGCCAGAGCGGGCGCGCGGCCCAGGCGACGGCGATGCAGGCGAGGATGTGGCAGGCGGTCGAGAAGCCGGCGCCGATCCAATAGACCGCCCGCGCCATGTCGGCACCGAGCGCATGGGCGAGCAGCGCCGGCAGCAGGATCAGGAGATCGACCGGCCGGGTCCAGTGCAGCGACAGGCCCTCCGGCGCGCCCAGCCGCGGCGTCACCGTGTCGTACCAGCCGGCGCCGTTGTAGAGGTCCATGATCTTGAGGACGCGCATGTAGCTGTCGGTATCGACCAGCCCGCCCTCGGTCAGGACCGCGCCGTTGCTGCGCGCATAGAAGTAATGCTCGCCGGCCGCCAGCAGGGTGAAGAGCCCGACCACCCACCAGGCCGTCTTCGGCGCGGCGCCCTGGGCCGGCGCCGGTGCTGTGACGGTCGCTTGTCCCACCGTCATCGGTCCAGCCGTCGCCGCGGGCGCCGTTCGAAGATCATGACCTTGGCGCTCCAATAGTTGATCGTCATGCCGCCGAGCGAGCCCAATGCGACGCCGAGCTCGGGAAACCGCTGCACCGTCTCGGCGCTCTCGATCGCCAGCGCATAGATCCCGTAATTCACTGCACCCCCCAGGGCCATCAGCGACAGATAGGCAAGCCACTCGCGGGCCGGATGGCCGTGCCAGTCAGATTCGCGGCGAAAGGTGAAGGATCGGTTGAGAATCCAGGTCGCGGTGGCCGCCGCCAGGAAGGAAATCGCCCGT
>DATKNM010000243.1:0-2806 GCA_035541335.1 Binatia bacterium | reverse complement strand
CTGAGTCGAACATGGCGGCGATCGGAATCATCGGATCCTGATCGCCATGGATCAGCAGCACTGGCGGCGCGCGGGTGACTTCGTCCTTGAGTTTGCCCGCACCGACCAGCATGCCGGAGAAGCCGAGGATCGCCGCAGGCGGCATCTTCCGGCGCAAGCCAACGTGCAGCGACATCATCGTGCCCTGCGAGAAGCCGACCAGCGCGAGGCTGCGTTCGTCGAGCCCGCGCGCCTGCAATTGGGCGTCGAGGAAACCGTCGAGGATCGCCGCAGCGGCCCGCGTGCCGCCGAGGATCATCTCCGCGCTGCGGTCCTCGAAGCCGAACCACTGGAAGCCGCCATAGGGATTGATCTCGCAGGGGAAGGGCGCGTTCGGCGACAGGAACTCCGCCTCCGGCAGGATGTCGGCCCAATAGGGCGCCAGCGCGATGAGGTCGTCGCCGTTGGAGCCGTAGCCGTGCAGGAAGACGATGAGCTGCCTCGCCTCGCCGCCCGCCTTCGGCGCGACCGACGGTCCGTCCAGGGTGATCATCCGCAACATACTCCCATATTCATAGCGGCTGGCCGCCGATGCCGCCCTTGCCGTTCCGGTAATAGTGCCAGAGCATCCGCGCGCCGTAGGACCGGAACGGCCGCCAGGGCTCGGCGAGCTTCAAGAGCTTCTTCGGCTCCGGCCGGGCGCGGAGGCGCTTCAGCCGCTGCGCTGCCACCAGCAGCGCCAGGTCCTGGGCCGGCATCACGTCCGGCCGCTTCAGGCTGAACAGCAGGAACACCTCCGCCGACCAGCGCCCGATCCCCTTCACCGAGGACAAGGCCGCGATCGCCTCCTCGTCCGACATGCGCCGGAGCCTCGCGACCGAGAGCCGGCCTTCCAGGAACGCGGCGGCGAGGTCGCGGCCATAGGCCATCTTCTGCCGCGAGAAGCCCACGGCGCGGAGATCGTCGTCGGTCAAGGCGATGAACCCTTCCGGACCGAACCGTTTCGACTGCAGCGGCGACAGACGCTCGGTGAGACGGCCGGAGATCGCCCGGGCGGAGGCGGTGGAGACCTGCTGCGCGATGATGACATCCATCAGCGTCGCGAAATCCGCCGGCCGGTGCCGCGGCGGCGGTGCGCCGATCTCGGCGATCGCGTCCGCCATGTGCCGGTCGGCGCCGGAGAGATGGTCCAGCGCCTGTTGCAGCAGGTCCGTGTCTTCTTTAATGCTGCGGGTCATGACATCGTCCTCGGGAGCCGGGATTGTTACGCGATTCGCGCCCAGTTCGACAGGCCATCTCCACCTCGGCCATGCCTATTCCGCGCTGCTCGGCTGGCGCATAGCCAAGGCCGCGAAAGGCCGCTTCCTCCTCCGCATCGAGGACATCGACCGCGCGCGCTGCCGTGCCGAATTCGAAACGGCAATCTACGACGACCTCGCCTGGCTCGGCCTCGACTGGGAACAACCGGTGCGTCGGCAATCGGAGCATTTCGACGACTATCGATCGGCGCTCGATCGTTTGCAGTCCATGGACCTCGTCTATCCCTGTTTCTGCAGCCGGAAGGACATCGCCGCGGCGGCCAGTGCGCCCCATGAGGGCGAGACGGTGATCTATCCCGGAACTTGCCGCGGTCTCGATCCGGTTCTTGCGGCCGAGCGCAAGGCCGCCGGGCATCCCTTCGCCCTGCGCCTCGATGTCGCGAAAGCCGCCCGCCAAGCCGGTCCGCTCACGTTTTGCGATGCCGAACCGGAAGGGCCGTTCCGCGAGACCCGGGCCGACCCGGAACGTTTCGGGGACGTGGTTCTGGGCCGTCGCGACGCACCCGCCAGCTATCACCTCTGCGCCACCCTGGACGACCATCTCCAGGGTATCACCCTGGTGATAAGGGGCGTCGATTTACGGCCCGCCACCCACCTCCAGCGCCTGCTGCAGGCGGTTCTGGGACTTGCAACACCCACATATAGGCACCATGTCTTGCTCACCAATCAGGCGGGGGAACGGCTCTCGAAACGCGACGGCGCGGCTTCGCTGCGCAGCCTGCGGGCCGATGGAATGAGCGCAAGCGCGGTGCGGGCGATGGCCGGGTTCAAGGATGCATAAGGCTCGAGCGAACGAGTCGCGGCTGCGTTCCGCGAGCAGTCTCTGAATGCTCGACGTCGACCATATCCTTGCGGTCCTGATTCCGCTCGGCCAGGTGATCATCATCGATCTGGTGCTGGCCGGCGACAATGCCATCGTGGTCGGCATGGCGGCGGCGGGCCTGCCGCGGCACAAGCGCGGCAAGGTGATCCTGCTCGGCATCATGGCCGCGACCGTGCTCAGGATCCTGTTCGCCCTCGCTGCGAGCCAGCTCCTCCTGATCATCGGCCTGACGCTCGCCGGCGGCATCCTGCTGCTCTGGGTCTGCTGGAAATTCTGGCGCGAGCTGGCGCATGAGCGCCGCGACCGGCTGAAGGCGGCGAAGCGCCGCCGCGCGGGCTTGAGCCGCGACGAGGATCTCGAGCTCGCCGATCATGAGGAGGCGCTGCCCGGTGCCTCGCCCGGCAAGACCACGCGCCAGGCCATCGTGCAGATCGTGCTCGCCGACGTCTCGATGTCCTTGGACAACGTACTCGCCGTCGCCGGGGCCGCTGCCGAGCACAAATGGGTGCTGATCCTGGGGCTGCTGCTCTCCGTCGGCCTGATGGGCGCCGCCGCCACCCTGATCGCCGGCCTCCTCAAGCGCTATCACTGGATCGCCTATGTCGGCCTCGCCATCATCCTCTGGGTCGCCTGCGACATGATCTACCGCGGCAGCCACGAAGTGATGGACCAGATGGACGGCGCC
>DATKNM010000242.1:0-7893 GCA_035541335.1 Binatia bacterium | reverse complement strand
ACCGCGAAGCCTGCCATCGGCCTCACCATGTTCGGCGTCACCACGCCCTGCGTGCAGGCGGTGCAGAAGACGCTGGAAGAGCGCTTCGACTGCCTGGTGTTCCACGCGACCGGCACCGGGGGCCAGTCGATGGAGAAGCTCGCGGATTCGGGATTGCTGGCCGGCGTCATCGACGTAACCACCACCGAGGTCTGCGACCATCTGTTCGGCGGCGTGTTCAGCGCCGGCGAGGAGCGCTTCGACGCGATCGCCCGCTCGAAGATTCCTTATGTCGCCTCGGCCGGGGCGCTGGACATGGTGAATTTCGGGCCGATCGACACCGTGCCGGCGGAATATCGCGGTCGCAATCTCTACGTCCACAACCCTCAGGTCACGCTGATGCGGACCACCGTCGCCGAGAACGAGCGGATGGGCCGCTGGATCGGCGAGAAGCTGAACCGCATGGACGGCCCGGTCCGGTTCCTGATTCCGGAGCGCGGCGTCTCGCTGCTGGACATGCCGGGCAAGCCGTTCCACGACCCCGCGGCCGACGCCGCCCTGTTCAAGGCGCTCGAAGCAACGGTCCGGCAGAACGATCGCCGGCGTATCGTGCGCCTGCCCTATGACCTCAACGATCCCAGCTTCGCGGCGGCGCTGGTGAAGACCTTCCTCGACCTCGTCGACAACAGGCGCTGAACCCATGCCCCGGATCGCCCGCAAGGACATACTTGAGAAATTCCGCGGCATGATCGCCAAGGGCCAGCCGATCGTCGGCGGCGGCGCCGGCACCGGCCTCTCCGCCAAATGCGAGGAGGCGGGCGGCATCGACCTCATCGTGATCTACAATTCCGGCCGTTACCGCATGGCGGGGCGCGGCTCTCTCGCCGGTCTCCTGGCCTATGGCAACGCTAATGAGATCGTGGTCGAGATGGCCCGTGAGGTGCTGCCCGTGGTCAAGCAGACGCCGGTTCTTGCCGGGGTGAATGGCACCGATCCCTTCATGCTGACCGGAGATTTCCTGAAGCGGCTCGGCGAGCTCGGCTTCTCCGGCGTGCAGAATTTCCCGACGGTCGGCCTGATCGACGGCACGTTCCGCGCCAATCTGGAGGAGACCGGCATGGGCTATGGGCTGGAGGTAGAGATGATCCGCCAGGCCCACGCGCTCGATCTGCTGACGACGCCCTATGTCTTCTCCAAGGAGGAGACCGCGGCGATGGTGCAGGCGGGCGCCGACATCATCGTCTGCCATATGGGTCTGACCACCGGCGGCTCGATCGGCGCGGAGACGGCGCTGACGCTGACCGACTGCGTCACGCGGATCAACGAATGGGCCGGGCTGGCGGTCTCGATCCGCAAGGACGTCATCGTGCTCTGCCATGGCGGGCCGATCGCGATGCCGGAGGACGCGAACTACGTCCTCAAGCACTGCCCGAACTGCCACGGCTTCTACGGCGCCTCCAGCATGGAAAGGCTGCCGACCGAGATCGCACTCACGGAACAGACGCGGAAGTTCAAATCCATCACCCGCGGCTGAACGATTGTCGATCCGGCCGGGGACGGCCGGAGAGGGAGGAAACAATGTCTGGCTCGACCATCGGAACGATCATCTTCGTGATCATCGTCGCCGCGATCCTGATCGCGGTCGGCGTCTGGCTGATGAACTGGCTCTACCGCCGCTCCTCGAAGGAGACCTCCTTCGTGCGGACCGGTCTCGGCGGCCAGCGCGTGGTGATGAACGGCGGAGCGTTCGTGCTGCCGATCATCCATGACGTGATCCCGGTCAACATGAACACCCTGCGCCTGGAGGTGCGGCGCGGGCGGGAATCGGCGCTGATCACCAAGAACCGCATGCGGATCGACGTGGTCGCGGAGTTCTACGTACGGGTCCAGCCGATGCCCGATGCGATCGCCAATGCGGCGCAGACCCTCGGCCAGCGCACCATGCAGCCGGAGCAGCTCCGCGAGCTGCTGGAAGGCAAGTTCGTGGATTCGCTCCGCTCGGTCGCCGCCGAGATGACCATGGACGAGATGCACGAGAAGCGCGGTGAATATGTGAAGCGGGTCCGCGCCGCGGTCGCCGAGGACCTGCTGAAGAACGGGCTGGAGCTGGAGACCGTCTCGTTGACCGGCCTCGACCAGACCAACATGGAGTTCTTCAACCCGTCGAATGCGTTCGACGCGGAGGGTCTGACACGCCTGACCGAGGAGATCGAGCGGCGGAAGAAGATCCGCAACGACATCGAGCAGGACACGATGATCCAGATCAGGAACAAGAATCTGGAGGCGGAGAAGCTCTCGCTCGCGATCGACCAGGACAGCGAGCAGGCCCGGCTGGAGCATGAGCGCGAGCTGGAAATCCAGCGCGCGGTCCAGCGGGCGCAGCTCGCGCGCGAGCGCGCCCTGCGCGAGCAGGAGGCGGAGCAGGCGCAGATCGTGTCGCGCCTCGAGGTCGAGAAGTCACGGATCACCGTCGATCGCGCGCTGGATGAGGAGCGGATCAAGCGCGAGCAGGAGATCCAGCGCCTCGAGGTCGAGCGCCGCAAGGCGCTGGAGCTCGCTGAGCAGGAGCGCGCCGTGGCGGTCGCCCAGGCCTCGAAGGCGCAGTCCGACGCCCAGGCCGCGGCGGAGACCGCGCGGGCCAAGGCTGTCTCCGCCGAGGAGAAGGTGTTCTCCGCCCGCGAGACCGAGATCGCCGAGCGCCGCAAGCAGATCGAGTTGATCGCCGCCGCCCAGGAAGCCGAGCGCATGGCGATCCGGATCCGCACCGAGGCGGAGTCCGAGAAGGCCGCCGCCGCCGATCGCAGCGCCGCGCGCCGGATCGAGGCGGAAGGCGATGCGGAAGCGGAGAAGATTCGCGCCTTGGCGGCGCGGCTCCGCTACGAGATCGACGCCGAGGGCAACAAGCTGCTGAACGAGGCGCAGAACGTGCTCTCGCCGGAATCCCGCACCTCCGCCATGCGGTTGAAGCTGCTCGACAAGCTGGAGGCGATCATCCGCGAATCCGTGCGGCCGATGGAGAAGATCGACGGGATCAAGATCCTGCAGGTCGACGGGCTCGGCGGCGGGGGCGGCGGCGGACATGGCGATGGCTCGGGGAGCTTCTCCGACAATCTGGTGAACAGCGCGCTCCGTTACCGGGCGCAGGCGCCGCTGGTGGATTCGCTGCTGCGCGAGATCGGGCTCTCCGGCACGGATATCGGCAGCATGGCGAACGTGTTGGAACCCGCCGGCAAGGACGAGCCCAAGCGCTGAGCGGGTGAACACATGGTCAAGGTCTACACGTCAAGCGTCATCGACGCGCCGGCCGATCGGGTCTGGGCGGTGGTGCGCGACTTCAATGCGTTGCCGAGCTGGCACCCCCTGATCCGCGACAGCCGCATCGAAGGCAACCATCCCGGCGACAAGATCGGCTGCGTGCGCAACTTCAACCTGAAGGACGGCGGAAACATCCGAGAGCGCCTGCTGGCGCTGTCGGACTATGACTATTCCTGCACCTACGCGATCCTCGAATCGCCGATGGGGGTCAGCAACTACATCGCCACCCTGAAGCTGGCCCCGGTCACCGACGGCAACCGCACCTTTGCCGAATGGAGCGCCGAATTCGACTGTCCCGCCGATCGGACCGGTGCGCTCGTGCAGACGGTCGGGCAAGGCGTATTCCAGGGCGGCTTCGACGCGCTGAAGCGATCGTTCTCGCGGCGCTGATGGTTGAGGTCCGCCGCAGCACGATCGTCGATGCGCCGGTCGACCAGGTCTGGGCGGTGCTGCGCGACTTCAACGGCCATGAGCGCTGGCATCCGGCGGTCGCCGAGAGCCGCATCGAGGAGGGCCGCGCCGGCGACGAGCCGGGCTGCGTGCGCCGCTTCAAGCTGAAGGACGGCGCCGAGCTGCGCGAGCAGCTGCTCCGCCACTCCGACCGGGAGCGCTCCTTCAGCTATTGCATCATCGATTCCCCCATACCGCTGATCGACTATGTCTCCACTGTCACGCTGAAGCCGGTGACCGACGGCGACCGTACCTTCTGGGAATGGTCGTCGAGCTTCGCGGCGCCGCAGGGACGCGAGGCGGATCTGGCCGAGCTGGTCGGCGAGAACATCTACGAGGCGGGCTTCGGCGCCGTTCAGGCGATGTTCGGCCAGCAGGTCCGGCATGGCGCTACGGTGCCGCGCACGCGGACGATGGCGACGCCGGCCGATGCCAGGCCGCTCGACGGCGGCGCCGTCGTCGTCGAGCGCTTCGGCGGGCCTGAGGTGCTGCGCTGGGAACGTTCGACGGCGATGCCGCCGGGGCCGGGCGAGGTGCGGCTGCGCCATACCGCCATCGGTCTCAATTACATCGATGTCTACACGCGCACCGGCTACTACCCCCTGATCGCGCCGCCGGGCGTTCCGGGAATGGAAGCGGCGGGGATCGTGCTCGATGTCGGGCCGGGTGTGCACGGGCTGATGCCCGGCGACCGGGTAGCCTATGCCTGTGCCCCATGCGGCGCCTATGCCGAGGTCCGCACCATGAATGCGGATCTGGTCGTGCCGCTGCCCGATCATGTGAGTGATCGCCTTGCTGCGGCGGTGATGCTGAAGGGGATGAGTGCGGAGTTCCTGCTGCATCGGGTTCATGCGGTGCGCGAAGGCGATACGATCTTGGTTCACGCGGCGGCGGGCGGCGTCGGTCAGCTCGTCTGCCAATGGGCAAGGCAGATCGGCGCCACCGTGATCGGCACCGTCGGATCGGCGGAGAAGGCGCGGATCGCCCGGGCCGCCGGCTGCGCCTACCCGATCCTCTACGCCGAGACGGATTTCGTCGATCGCGTCATGGAGATCACGGAGGGACGCGGCTGCGACGTCGTCTATGACGCGGTCGGCGCCGACACCTTCATGAAATCCTACGAGGCGCTGGCGGTGCGCGGTCACCTGGTGAGCTTCGGCCAGGCCTCGGGGCCGATCCCGCAGATCGATCTCGCCGGCTTCGTCCAGAAGTCGGCGACCGTATCTCGGCCGAATTTCGGCCACTATACCTCGACGCCAAACGAAGTTCGCTCGATCACCGACCGGCTGTTCCGCGCCCTCGCCAACGGCGTGCTGCAGGTCGAGATCGCCCAGGAATATCCGTTGCGCGAGGCGGCCGAAGCCCATCGCGCGCTGGAGAGCCGCCGCACCACGGGTTCGACCATTCTCATTCCGTGACGCTCGAGACAGGGCTCAGCTCAACATGTGCTCTTGGCGCAAAGCGGACCGATTGCTTCAGCGGCCGCCTTCTGATGACCGCAAAGCCCGATCTATAGGCGGCGGGCGCTATCATCGCTCCAGCGCGACATTCCGATCAAAGCGCCATCGCTTTGTCGATGCCGGCGACCAGACGCCGTGGGATCTCAGGATCGCGAAACGGTTCCGCCGCGGCGGTCGCACGTAGATCGCAGCGCCAACCGGCCGCGGCGATCCTAGTCCGGTGCGCGACCGCTTGTACGCGATCTTCGAGATGTCCAAGACAAGCCAACAGGTACATGGCACCCCAGGCATCGTCCGGCACCGCCGCAAAGGCCGGCCACGCTTCCCCGTAACGTCCCTCGGCGAACAAGGCGACGCCGCGGAACTCGCCAAACCAGGGCGGTGGAGCTGGGTTCAGCCGATACGCCCGCGCGAAGTGATCGCGCGCTGCGGCGAGATCGCCCTCAAAGGCGTGAAAGAGCGCGAGCTCGATCAACACGTCGGGATCGCCGGGATTGAGCGCCATCGCCTGGCCATAGGATGCCGCCGCCAGATCGACTCCCTGGCCCTCCATCCAAATTTGTGCAAGACCCAAGGCGGTGTGGCAGCGTGCACTCGCCGGATCGCAGGCAACGGCCTGTATCGCGACGTCATGCGCGCGAACCAGCTCGGATCGATCAAGATGAATGAACCAGAGGCTGATGTGGCACGCCGAAAGCCAACGATACGCTTCCGCATTCTCCGGATTGATCGCCACTGCCCGCTCGAAGGAAGTGCGAGCTTCGAGAACCGAGTTCAACGCCATCTTGCTGAAATGCCAGATTCCATGGAGCACGTGTTCGAAGCTGCTGATCCCAGCTTCGCCCCCGGCGTTCCTTCGTGCAACGACCTGCCGGGCAACCTCTATGCCAAGCCGCGTCGCCAGGGTGCCGGCAATGATGCCCGCGACTTCGTCCTGCAAGACGATCAGATCGGTCAATGGCCGATCATATTGTTCCGCCCAGAGTGCTTGTTCGGTGCGGGCATCGATCAGCCGCGCGGCGATTCTGATGCGGGAGTCTGACCTGCGCACATTGCCGGTGACTAGATAGTCGGCTGCTAGGCGCTCGCTGGCTTCCCGCGGCCGAGCATTCTGGTCACGAAAAGCAAAACTCGAGTGGCGGCCGATCACGGCAAACAGACGATATTTCGAGAGGCGGTCGATTAGATCCTCGGTCAGGCCGTCGCTGAAATACTGCTGCCCGGGATCACCGCTCATGTTCTCAAAAGGCAGAACGGCGATCGCCGGCTTCCGGTCCAGGGCGAAGCTTGAAGGCGCGACAGAGCGTTTGGGCGCCGGTACATCGAGGCTGCTCTTGAGCCTTTTAAGCTCGGTGCCGGGTTCCACGCCAAGCTCGCGCTTCAGGAGCGAGGCGCAATTCTCGTATTGCCGAAGCGCTCTGGCGCTGTCGCCTTGTGCAAGGTGCGCCTGCATCACCGCAAGATGCGCCGCTTCGCTCAACGGTTCGAGGGCCAACAGACGTTCCGTAGCGACGATGCGGTCGGCACCCTCGACAAGCTCCGCCAGATTGCCGATCGCCCTTGCAGCGCGAGACGCCAGATCGGCGCGCGCCTCCCGCAGCCATTCCTCGAAGGCGGCATCGACAATCCCCAATCCGTCGAGCAAGGGGCCACGATAGAGTTCCGACGCCTGCCGCAAGGTTGCGATGTCGTTCCCGGCACAAGCCTCGAGAAACTCGAGCACGTCGACCACGATATGCTTCCGTTCGAGCGCGATGCGATCACCATTGAGCGCGAGCGGGCTTTCCCTCAGGCTCGCAATGTCCTTCCTAATGGAGACCAAGGCTTGGCGCAGGCTGTTGCGCGCCTGCTCTTCCGCACGGTCGCTCCAAAGCAGCGCCATCAACCGCTCGCGTGTCGTCTCGGCGGCCGGCGCCAATGCGAGGACGGCGAGCAGCGCACGGCTCTTCCGGCCGGGCACGTCGATCGCCCTCCCATCTTCGCCCGATAGGCGAAAGCCGCCCAGCAGGTCCAACCGGGTTTTCACGCCGAGTTTCCCGGAATTTCGCGGTTCTGTGCGGTTTTCACGCCCGACCTCACGTCCACCTCACGGCCTCCCGGTGAAATGAGCTTGTCCAACCGGCAGTAAACTACACCGAAAAGGTTACGCCAATGTCGATCCTGACCCTAGTTTCCATGAAGCCCATCCTGGCCTTGAGCCTGCGCTCCGCCGGCCGGCCGTTCACCGCCCTCGGCCATATCCTGGTCGGCGCCGCGGAAATGCGCGGCCGCGCAGTAGCCTCGACCTACCTGATGGCGATGGGCATCAATCCCAACCGCGGCGAGGAGCGCCGCGGAGACTATTGAGTACGAATTGCCCTTGTTCGAATTCCCCTGATCTGGCCGGCGTGCCAGGTGGCGGCGGTCCAGTCGTCCCTGGCACGCCGCGATCACCGACCTTCGCGCCGCAGGCGTCGTTACGCAGGGGCAGAATTTCTCGATTGAGTCTGATGGACCACTCCTTTGCGTAAGCTACGCCCCTAACAGTTGGCAGGAATGGGAGTTGGAGTACGGAGTGGGCGATCCGACGTTCAGCCTTACCGTCGGCAACACGACGGCCTCAGGCGTTGCGACCCAGAATGCGGGGTCGGTTCCGGTGAGGCAAAGGCGAAGAGTAGTTTCTAAGGACGCTGCGGACAGCTATTGGCGC
>DATKNM010000241.1:0-15342 GCA_035541335.1 Binatia bacterium | reverse complement strand
CCGGCTGGAGGCGGAGACCGGCCAGGCGATCGACTGGAAGAAATACGGCAGCCTGCGCCTCGCCTGCTCGGAAGAGCGCGAGATGGAGAACAAGCGCTCGCTCACCATGGCGAAGAGCTTCGGCCTCGAGATGCAGTGGCTGTCGCCGGGGGAGGCGCAGACGCTCTTCCCGATCATGAGCCTCGAGGACGTGCGCTCCGCGGTCTACATCCCCTCCGACGGCTACATCGATCCGGCCGGCGTCTGCCAGGCCCTGGCCAAGGGCGCCAGGGACCGCGGCGCCACCTTCGTGGCCGGCGAGCGGGTCACCGGCTTCCGCATCGAAAATCGCACGGTGAAGTCGATTGAGACCGACAAGGGCGGTTGGACCTGCGGCCTGGTGGTCAATTGCGCGGGCATGTGGGGCCATGAGGTCGGCCGTCTCGCCGGCGTGCGGGTGCCGGCATTTGCGGTCGAGCATCAGTACCTGATCACCGACCCCATCCCCGACATGCCGAAGCGCATGCCGACCATGCGCGACCCCGACCACCTGGTCTATTACAAGCCCGAGGTGCGCGGCCTCGTGGTCGGCGGCTACGAGCCGGACACCAAGGCCTTCGCGACGACCGGCATTCCGAGGACTTTCGCCCAGGAGTTGCTGCCATCCAACTTCGATCGCTTCGAGCAGATCGCCAAGCTGGCGGCGAAGCGCACGCCGGTCATCAACACCGTCGGGGTGCGCGAGCTGATCAACGGTCCGATCCCGTACTCCGCCGATGCCGACTTCGTCATGGGGAAGGTGCCGGAGCTGGAGAATTTCTACGTCTCGACCGGCTTCCTCTACGGCATCGCCGCCGGCGGCGGGGCAGGACGGATGATGGCGGAATGGATCGTCGACGGCGCGCCCAGCCTCAATCTCTGGCCGCTGGACGTGCGGCGCTTCAGCTTCCACCACACGACGCGGCACTTCATGTATCCGCGGGCGGTCGAGCTCTACGGCCATCACTACAAGCTGCACCGCCCGGGCGACGAGCATGAGACCCTGCGCGGCATCCGCCGCTCGCCGCTCTACGAGACCCTGAAGGCGCGGGGCGCCGTCTTCGGCTCCCGCGCCGGCTGGGAGCGGCCCAACTGGTTCGCACCGAAGGGAACGCCCGCCGAGGATCGCCCCGCTTTCGACCGGCGCAAGACCAACTGGTTCGCCGCCGTGGGCGAGGAGCACAAGGCAATCCGAGAGAGTGTCGCACTGATCGACCAGACATCGTTCGCGAAGTTCGAGCTGGTCGGGCCGAACGCACTCCACGCGCTGCAGCGCCTTACGGTCTCCGACATGAACAAGGCGGTCGGCAGCACGATCTACACCCAGCTCTGCAACGCGAAGGGCGGGATCGAATGCGACCTCACGATCTCGCGGGTCGGGCTCGAGCGGTTCTATTTCGTGACCGGCAGCGCCTTCGGGACCCACGACCGACACTGGATCGAGAGCCATCTCCGCCGCGACGCCCAGGCCCAGATCATCGACCTGACCTCGGCCCGTGCCGTCATCAACATCTGCGGCCCGAGGGCGCGGGACGTGCTCCAGGCGGTGACCGAGGAAGACGTCTCCAACGCTGCCTTCCCGTTCTCCACCAACCGGCCGATCACCGTGGGTGCTGCACCGGTGCTGGCGATCCGCATCGGCTATGTCGGGGAACTCGGCTGGGAATTGCACATTCCCACAGAATACGCCGCGCACGTCTACGAGCTGCTGCGGGAGGCGGGCGCCACCCACGGCATCCGCGACGCCGGCTATCGCGCCATCGATTCCTGTCGCATGGAGAAGGGCTATCTCTATTGGTCGAGCGACATCACGCCGGATTACACGCCCTATGAGGCGGGGCTCGGTTTCCGCGTGAACCTGAAGAAGCCCGATTTCATCGGCCGCAACGTCCTCGCCGCGCAGAAAGCGGGCGGCGTCCAGCGCCGGCTCTGCATCTTCGCGCTGGAGCAGCCGCTGCCGGTCTATGGCGGCGAGGCGGTGCTGCATCGGGGCGAGGTGGTCGGTGTCACCACCAGCGGCAACTATGGCTACACGGTCGGGAAGTCTCTCGCATATGCCTATCTCCCGGCGACGCTGGCGACCGAGCATGGCTTCGAGATCGAGGCCTTCGGCGCGGTGAGTCCGGCGCGGCGCCATGACGGAGCGCTCTACGATCCGGAGAATCTCCGGCTGAAGGCATAACAACGGCGAGGGGGATGCGGTCATGGCGAGCCTGGATGAAGTCCTGCCCTATCTCGACCGCGTGCCCGATCTGGAGAACGTCGATCGCGACGAGATCGCGGTCGAGAAGCTGGGCGGCCTCACCAACCGCAACTACAAGCTCGCAACCAGGCTCGGCACCTTCGTGCTCCGCATCCCCGGCGCCGGGACCAGCGAGTACATCAACCGGGAGAACGAATCCCTCGCGGCCCGCATCACCTCGGAGATCGGCGTCAACGCGCCGCTGATCTATTTCGATGAGCGCGACGGCGTGCAGCTGACCCGCTTCATCGAGGGCGCCGCAACCATGAACGTGGAGCGCTTCAAGGATTTGGGCGCGGTCCGGCGTGCGGCGCAGAGCCTGAAGCGCGTGCACGACTGCGGCGAGAAGTTCCGCAACCGCTTCGAGCTCTTCCAGATGATCGACGAATACCTGGAGGTGTTGGCGAAGAAGGATGCGCCGCTGCCGGACGGCTATCACGACGTGAAGCGCGAGGCCGAAGCGGTGCGGCGGGCGCTGAACGCGCGCCCGCTGCCGATCGTGCCCTGCCATTGCGATCCCCTGGCGGAGAACTTCCTCGACACCGGCACGCAGGTCTACGTGATCGACTGGGAATATGCCGGCAACAACGACCCCATGTGGGACCTGGGCGACGTGTCGGTCGAGGCCGCCTTCGGCCGGGAGCAGGACGAGGCACTGCTCGCCGCCTATTTCGGCGGCGCAGCCTCGGCCAACGACCGCGGCCGCATGGTGCTCTACAAGGCGATGTGTGATCTCCTCTGGACGCTCTGGGGCATCATCCAGCACGTCAACGACAATCCCGCCGACGACTTCTGGGCCTATGCCGTCAACCGCTTCGAGCGCTGCAAGGCCCTGATGGGCCGCGCCGATTTCGGCACCCACATCGCTGCGGTGCAGAAGGGCTAGCACGCCGCGACGCCTACCCAATCCGGCGCGCGAGACCAGGTGGCGTCTCTGTCGCATCCACGTCGAGATTTTTGGCTTGCCTCCGCCGGCCAACGGTAGAAACTAGGTGAAACGCGAAAGCCCGAATGAACGGGCCGCGGATTGCCGGCGCTAGTCCTGGCGATCCCGATTGGGCGTACCCAACTGGGCTGTCCCAGGACCCCGCGCGCAGGATGACGCGTCGGCCGGGAGGGTTGCATGCCGGGCAGAGCACTCGCGGCGCCTCGTTGCGCCGCAATCGTCGGACCTTATCTCAGCGGAAAGACGGCACTTCTCGAAAGTCTCCTCTTCGCCACCGGCGCGATCTCGCGCAAGGGAACGGCGAAGGAAGGCAACACGGTGGGCGACAGCTCGCCGGAGGCTAAGGCGCGCAAGATGTCGGTGGAGGTGAGCGCCGCCGTCACCCAGTATCTCGGCGAGACCTGGAGCTTCCTCGACTGCCCGGGTTCGGTCGAGCTGGCGCAGGATGCGCGCAACGCGCTCATGGTCTGCGACGTCGCCATCGTCGTCGCGGAGCCGCTGGTCGACAAGGCCCTGACCTTGGCGCCGCTCTTCAAGTTCCTCGACGACAACAAGATCCCGCACATCCTGTTCATCAACAAGATGGACCACGCCAGCCATCCGGCGCGGGACATCATGCACGCGCTCCAGGGCGTCTCCAGCCGTCCGCTGGTCTTGCGCCAGGTGCCGATCCGCGCCTCCGGCAAGAACGGCGAGGAGGAGGTCACGGGCTATGTCGACCTCATCAGCGGGCGCGCCTACCAGTACCATCCGGGCCAGGAATCCGACCTCATCAAGCTGCCGGAGGCGATGCTGCCGCGCGAGCAGGAGGCGCGCACGGCGCTGCTGGAAACATTGGCGGATTTCGACGATCACCTGATGGAGGAGCTGCTGAGCGACGCGGTCCCGTCCAAGGAGGAAATCTACCAGCAGCTGTCGAAGGACCTGGCGGACGACCTCATCGTCCCGGTCCTGCTCGGCGCCGCCGAGCGGGATGCCGGCGTCCACCGCCTGCTGAAGGCGCTGCGCCACGACGTGCCGGGGCCGGAGGCCGCAGCGAAGCGCCTCGGCATCGAGGGCAATGAGGCCAGCGCGGTCGTCTTCAAGACCAGCAACCAGCAGCATGCCGGCAAGCTCTCCTATGTCCGCGTGTTCGGCGCCAAGATCGCCGACGGCGCCACTCTCAACGGCCAGCGCATCTCCGGCATCCAGAAGCCGAAGGGCCATGCCGGGGAGAAGATACCCGCCGCCAACCCCGGCGAGATCGCGGCGTTCGGTCGCCTCGATCAGGCGAAGACCGGCGATCTCTTGAGCGCCAGCGGGCGTACGCCACCCGGCTTCAAGTGGCCGGAGCCGATGCGGCCGTTGTTCTCGCTGGCGGTCGATGTCGAGAACCGTAATGACGAGGTGAAGCTCACCGCGGCCCTGGCGAAGCTCGGCGAGGACGATCCCTCGCTGACCTTCGGCCACGACGCCGATACCCACGAGCTGCTGCTCTATGGGCAAGGCGAGGTCCATCTCAACGTGGCCTTCGACCGGCTGAAGAACCGCTTCAACCTGCCGGTGAAGCACCGCCGGCCGAGCATCAGCTATCGCGAGACCATCCGCGGCCAGGTGAAGCAGCACGCCCGCTTCAAGCGCCAGTCGGGCGGCCACGGCCAGTTCGGCGACGTGCATATCGAGGTATGGCCGCTCGGCCGCGGCACCGGCTTCGAGTTTCACGACCGCGTGGTCGGCGGCTCGGTGCCGCGCACCTTCATCGGCTCGGTGGAGGAGGGGATCCGCGACTACCTGGCGCGCGGGCCGCTCGGCTTCCCGGTGGTGGACGTGGCTGCGTCGCTGTTCGACGGGCAGTATCACTCGGTCGACAGCTCCGACATGGCGTTCAAGACCGCGGCGCGGATGGCGATGCAGGAGGCGATGCCGAAATGCGGCCCGGTCCTGCTGGAGCCGATCTTCGCGGTCGAGGTCTCGGCGCCGAACGAGTTCACCGCGCGCGTGCACAACCTCATCACCGGCCGGCGCGGGCAGATTCTCAATTTCGGCGCCAAGGACGGCTGGGCCGGTTGGGACATGGTGGAGGCGCTGCTACCGCAATCGGAGCTCCACGACATGATCATCGAGCTCCGCTCTCTCACCCTGGGCGTGGGCAACTTTGCCTACAAGTTCGATCACCTCCAGGAACTGACCGGCCGCCTCGCCGACAAGGTGGTCGAGCAACGCCAGGCCATAGGGTCGCATTCGGCCGCGCACTGAATAGCGTCTGCGCGGCGTTGGGATGGGGGTGCGGATTTGCCGCAAATCAGCGGCGAATCCGCGCTTTCTGCGACGCCGATCCAACTTGCGGGACAATTGGTTCAGTGGCATATGGGCGTGTTCCTGCAGCGATCGGAATTGACGATCGCCGGCGTGGCGCGCATGGGGCGCCGCCGATGGACGGAAGAGGCGCAGGCGAGCCGCGTGCAGTTGCGCGGGCTCGGGAGCGCCGCCCCAGGGTCCCAGTGTCGATTACCCGAGGTCGTGTTTCGTTGAGTTCTACGAGTTTGCGCTCTGCGAGTTTGAGTCCGAGGCGATTGAGAACCACGATGGACAGCCATCCGGACGGCAGCCATCCGGGTTCGGAACCCGACGGAAGCGAGAGCTTCTGGCGCGACGTCATCCTCTCCAAGGACGAATGCCAATCGGAGAAGGCGCTCCGCCTCTACGACTATTGGCAGGAGCTGCGCCGCGGCCGCTCCATGCCCGCCCGCGCCGACATCGATCCGACGGCTCTCGGTCCGCTGCTCGCCAACATTCATCTCAGCGAGTGGCATCGCAATCCCGATCGCGTGCGCTATCGCGTGGCCGGCACGGAACTGGTTGCCGTCATCGGTCGCGAGATCAGCGGCCGCTGGCTCACCGACTTCCACACCAACCCCAAAGATGTGGAGGAGACGATGGCGCTTTATCGCCTGGTGATCGCCACGCATGCGCCGGTCTTCGGTCGCAGCATGGGCGCGATGCAGCGCGTCGGCGTCGATTCCTTCGACTGGGTGGTCTGCCCGCTGTCGGATGACGACCGTGCGGTCACGCATTTCATCGGTCTCGAGGACTACGTCTCCAAGCGCCGTTACCTCGGCGGCCCGGCCGGGGATCTGCCCTCGGACCTGCCCTAAGACATACCCGCAGGCCTCCATGCCCGCGGTCCGGATGGAGGCCGATTTAGGCAATCCGACCTATTGAGCTCCAAAAACCCCGTCAATCCGGCGGTTTCGCGTGGGGCGCCCTGTGGAGAATCCTGCCGTCACTCCGGTTTGAACTCACCCCAGAGTGTTAACTGCGCTTTTAGCGCCCCCAAATGGCGCATCAGAGACAATTGGGCTCTTGCAGCAAAAGTCTGTTCCGGTGTCATATCACGATAGTGATGGGGAGAACTGTGCGTGTCCCTCCAGCAAGACATCAGGGGTGCTCCTATTTCGAAGCGGCTTCCAGACTTCGCGGGAGAGCGGGCGTCCGGGAACGATGTGATCATCTCCCCGACGGAGTGCACGTCGTCTCGCGTGCGGCAACTCTACGACTACTGGACGCGAATCCGCGGCGAACGGATCATGCCGAAGCGACAGGATGTCGACCCGGTCGAAATCTGGCCGCTGTTGCCCTACATCCATCTCAGCGAATGGCATCATCAGCCCGACGGCGTCTTCTTCCGCATCGCGGGCACGGAACTCGTTGCGACCGCCGGTCATGAGTTCCGCGGTCGCTGGCTGAGCGACATCCTGCCGAAGGAGCCGGATCTCGAGCAGATCATGTCGCTCTATTATCGCGTCGTCGCCACCCGCGTGCCGATCTTCGGCCGCACCGACAGCAGCGAGAAACGCCTCGGCGTCGAATTCTTCGAGTGGGTGCTCTGCCCGCTCTCCGAGGACGGCAAGAACGTCACGCACTTCATCGGGTTGGAAGACTACGTCTCAACCCGGCGCTATCTCGGCGCGATCCCGCAATAAGACAGCCTTTTCCGGCGCGACCTCGGCCCGCTTGCGGCCGAGCTTCGCCAGGAAGTTCAGCATCCGCTCGCCGGGCGTGTAGTTCGGCTTGTTCGCGGCGAACTCCAGGCCGGGCACGCAGGTGAACAGGAAGGCGAAGTCCTCGACCGCCGTATCGAATTCCACCACGATCGCATGCTTCAACCCGACCGCGTCGAGCTTCGCCAGCAGATGCTCCAGCATGCCGTGCATCGAGGCGATCGGCGGCGCCGGCGGGATCGCGTCGAACGGCAGCGCGGGCTCCATCTTCGCCATCGCCTCGAAAGCCGCGAGATTGCTGCGGTCCGTGACGGCGATGTCGTTGCGATAGCGCTCCCACGTCACGTCGTCACGTACGCCGGAGATATGCGTGAGGCGACTCTGGATCGCCTCGGTGACGGCGCGGGAGAGTGCGATCGTCGGCACGGGATGGCAGCCGTAGCCCGAGGCGCGCTGCGGATAGAAGGTGGCGTTGCCGCGGTCGGCGATGGTGCAGGCGAAGACCGGCACGTCGATGTCATAGGTGCAATACCACACCCAGACATCGAGATTGGCGCGCCTGCAGAGATCGAGCTGGCCGCGACAGATCGGGTCCTCGATGGTGTCGATCTGCACCATGCGCTTTCGTGGATCGCCGGCAAGACTCTGCTCGATCTGCCAGAGGCAACTCTGGTCGCGCTCGATCACCTCGCAGAGCGCATGCACGATCGCTTCGTCGCGGGTGTTGCCCGAAGCCAATCCGTTCGACGATGACAGGAACACCGGCGCGCGGCCGCGCTTCATTCGGAAATCGAGATCGAGCAGTTCCTTCGGCAGAAAGGCCGGTCGACCCGTCACCAGGTCGCGGCCCTCGACCCACGTCACTTCGGTCTGGTCGGTAACCTTCGCGTCGGAGCGCAGCGAGAGCGAAGCGGGGGAGGCGAAGCGCTCATCCTGGAATGCCTCGCCCAGCGATACATTGAGTCCCTTGGGATCCCAATGCTCGGCATGGTGCATCTCGATGCTTTCCATGACGGCAGAAATATAGGCAAGGGTATCGCTGATACCCTTGCCTTGAGAAACCGTCAGTGAGCGCGCCAGCGGACGAACCGCCATCCAGACCGGCACACCCAGAACATCGAGGCCGGTGACGCTCGCGACCCGCGTGATTCCGAACTTCGGAATCCAGGGCCTGATCCGTTCCAGCGTCTCTTCCGCGGAACGGGCGCGAACCGTACCCCCGAGATCGACAGTGGAGTCGATCGCGGGACCGGCGCCGCTCACCCTCACCGAACGCGCGAACGCTTAGTGCTTGATCGCGGCGCGCTCGTCATCGTTACGGGCGAAGACCGAGATCGCGGCGCGCTCGTCATCGTCACGGGCGAAGACCGAGATCGCGGCGCGCTCGTCATCGTCGCGGGCGAACACCGAGATCGCAGCGCGCTCGTCATCGTCGCGGGCGAACACCGAGATCGCAGCGCGCTCGTCGTCGTCGCGGGCGAACACCGAGATCGCAGCGCGCTCGTCGTCGTCGCGGGCTAACACGGAGATCGCGGCGCGCTCGTCGTCGTCGCGGGCGAAGGTGGAGATCGCGGCGCGCTCGTCGTCGTCACGGGCGAAGCTGGAGATGGCAGCACGCTCGTCATCGTCACGGGCGAACACGGAGATGGCAGCACGCTCGTCATCGTCGCGAGCGAAAGTCGAAATCGCAGCACGCTCGTCGTCGTCGCGAGCGAAGGTCGAAACCGCCGCGCGCTCGTCGTCATCTTTCACCGACGAAGCGCCAAGACCCTGCAGGGCCCGGTGGATCGCCATACCGGCGCGCTGCCGGGACTGAAGCATCTCCTGAAGTGAACTCATCCCAACCTCCGTAGAGTTTACAGTGCAGAGTTAACAGTTCGTAAACGGGCTTGGTTAAGCTTAACCCACGCTTAACCTTACGCGGTACAGGTCCAGGCCGCAATACGCGTTTTTGTCTATTCGCGGTGAAGTTGCAGGTCGGGACGATGGGTCGCATCTAGGGATTTAGTCCGAGAAACGCCCGGCTGGCGCTGTTGTTCCCTAAGGCCATGCCGCACCTGGGTCTCTAGTCTTCCCGGGGCCGGCAAGTTGGCATTTGCTGCCCATCGCACTCCGATATGCCGCTCGCTGTCACGAACGCGCTGTGGCAGATTGCAAAAAGCAAACCAACCGGGGGGTGTGATGGACGGGAACTCGGAGACCAGTCGTGACAGGAAGCCGAGGGGCAGCGACAGCTGCGTCTTCGTCGGCCCGACGCGTGTCCGGAAGGCCCTTTATCCGGAGATCGATTTCTATCCGCCGGCCGCTCTGGGCTCGGTCTTCCGCGCGGCGGAGGCGGGCTATCGCCGGATCGGCATCATCGATGGGTTCTTTGGCAACACGCCCTCGGTCTGGCACAAGGAGGTCCTCTACGTGATCTCCAAGGGCATCGAGGTCGCGGGCGCCGCCAGCACGGGGGCGCTGCGGGCGGCGGAATTGGCCCCCTATGGCATGCGGGGGATCGGCAAGATCTACCGGCTCTATCGCACCGCCGCGATCGCGGACGACGACGAGGTCTGCGTGACCCACGCGATCGCCGAGCTCGACTTCATGCCCCTCTCGGAGCCGATGATCAGCATCCGCTACACCCTGCGCGACCTGCGGCACGAGGGCGTGGTCACGCGCGAGGAGGAGGCCGCGATCGCCGCGGAGCTCAAGGCGGCGCATTTCGCCGAACGTACCCTCGAGCGCATTCGCAGCGCCTTTGCGCGGCACCTCCCGGAAGCGCGCGCCGGCGCCGGCTTTGACAGCTTCATGAAGGCGCGCCGCGACGCCAAGGGCGAGGACGGCGAGTACCTGCTGCGCTGGCTCGGCGGACCATCCCGCGAGGCGCCTCGACCGGAGTGGCAATTCCCACGGACGGTGCATTGGGTCCACCAATTCGAGGACCGCATCGCCGACGTGCCGCAGCTGCACGACCGGATCGTCTGACCGAAGCCACCCGCCAAGTCCGGCCGCCCAAAGTCACCCGCTGGGCGCATCGAGCGCAGTGGCGGAGGCTCCTGAGGTGCATTATCCTATCCGCTGCGTCCGACGCCACGCGGGAGTGGCGTCCGTGCCTGCGTGTCTCCGGGGCTGATTTCAGGAGTCGGGTGGGAGGGACGCGAGGGGGGCCTGCGCGCGTTGGAACCGGTCACGCCTGGTCAGGGCGGCAGCAATCACGGCGGCCGCTACAGCTTCATCACCATGGAGGAGTGCCGGTCGGAGAAGGTCCGTCGCCTGGTCGCTTACTGGGAAGCGCTTCGCGGCGACCGTGCCATGCCGGGGCGCCGCGACGTCGACCCGACCGCGATCTGGCCGCTGCTGAAGAACGTCTTCATGAACGAGTGGCACATCGATCCGGACCGGCTCTATTACCGGATCGCCGGCACCGAGCTGGTGGCGGCGATGGGATTCGAGATCCGCGGCAAGTGGTTGACCGACCTCTATCATGAGCAGAGCGACATCGATCGGACCCTGGCGCTCTATCGCCGCGTGGTCGACAGCCGGGCGCCGGTGCTGGGGCGCACCGAGGGCACGCTGTTGCGGCTCGGCGCCAACACCTTCGAATGGGTGATCTGTCCGCTCTCCGACGACGGCCGGCAGGTGACGCATTTCATCGGGCTCGAGGATTACGTGGCGAACCGGCCCTATCTCGGGGCGCCGTCCTGACCGAACATGTCGCGGCTGGAGGAGACGCCCGCTTCCTTGGATTGCGATAATGGCCGGAATGCTTTGACCAGCTCCCGGGAGCCAGCACCGTGAACGCAGGTTCGGATTTCACCACCCCAGAATTCCGCGACAGGTTGTCCGCCGTATTGACGGAGACAGCGGTCGCGAAGGCGCTGCCCAATCCGTGCTACCGCGATGATGCCTTCCTCGCCTTCGAGCGCGCGCGCCTGTTCGAGGCGGGCTGGGCCTGCATCGGCTTCGGCAAGGACGTGCCGCATCCGGGCGACGTCGTGCCGCGCTCGCTCCTGGGCCGGCCGCTGATCCTGCTGCGCGATGCCGCGGGTGCCGTCCGCGTCTTCCACAACGTCTGCAGCCATCGCGGCGTCGAACTGGTGGCCGAGCCTTGCCACGTCACCGGCGTGCTGCGCTGCCCCTATCACTCCTGGGCCTACGACCTCGAGGGCCGGCTGAAGGCGACGCCGTTCATCGGCGGCCCCGGCCTCAATCGCTGCGAGGGTTTCGACAGGTCGGCGCATGGGCTGAAGCCGGTCCGGACCGCAGTCTGGTTCGACATGGTGTTCGTCAATCTCGACGGTGCCGCAGTCGAGTTCTCCGACTACATCGCGCCGCTGGCCGACCGCTGGTCGATGTTCGACGGCACGCTGATCCGGCACTCCGGCGGCGATTCCTCCACGACCTTCGATGTCCATTGCAACTGGAAGCTCGCGGTCGAGAACTATTGCGAAGCCTATCATCTCCCCTGGGTGCATCCCGGCCTGAACACGTACTCGCGGCTGGAGGATCACTACAACATCGCCGAGGAAGATTCCTTCGCGGGGCAGGGGAGCCGCGTCTATCGCCCCAGCCTCACCGACAGCGGCGAGGAGCTGCCGAACTTCCCCGGCCTCCCGACCCAGTTCCGGGGCGGCGCCGAATATGCGGCGCTGTTCCCGAACGTCCTGCTCGGTGTGCACCAGGATCACTTCATGGCCGTGCGGCTGGAGCCGCTCGGCGTCGACCACACGCTCGAGCATCTCGAGCTCTACTATGTCGGCGAGGATGCGCTGGGCGATGCCTATGCGCCGATCCGCTCGGCCAATCTGCGGGCCTGGAAGCAGGTCTTCGCCGAGGATGTGGGTGTGGTCGAGCGGATGCAGCGCGGTCGCGCCTCGCCGGCCTTCGATGGCGGCGTGTTCTCGCCGGTCATGGACGTGCCGACCCATTGCTTCCACAAATGGGCCGCCCAGCGCCTGATGTAGGGCAGCGCCTGATGTAGTCGATCGACGGAATTGCTAGATCGCGGCGCGCCGTCCGAGATCGCAGAGCAGGTCGATGATGCCGTCCCGCGACCAACCCTTGCGGGCGCCGAGGGCGACGCGCAGGAACGGCGTGATCTCGCCGGCTTCCGGCAGGATCGCCTCGTAGCGGTGGCTGCGGAAACCGAAGCTGCCGCCCTTGTCGAAGCGGAGATTGCGGCGCTTCGCCTCGCGGGCGATCAGCCGTTCGAGCTTGCGGTAGTTCTCCGGCGTGTCGTCGTGCAGCTGGATCAGGCAATAGGGCGCATCGGCATCGCTCGCGCCGAGGGCGGGATGCGAGACCTGGGAGAATAGCCCGTCTATGTCGGCGAGACGCTGCGCGAGGAGGGCGTTGTTCTCGAACACCGCGCCGGCATAAAGCCGGGCGGTCTCTCGGTCGAGGAACCACGGCGCATCGAGGGCACCGAGTGCGTCGAAGCCGAGGCCGGCCCCGGTCAGCGTCCGCGCCTTCTTGAGCTTCTCCGCGGGATCGACGGCGAAGCTCTGGTCGCCGCGGCGATAGAGGCTGACGATGCCGACATTGGCGAGCTCGAGGCCGGCCTGGTCGAGCTTCAGGCCCGAGCTCAAGCCGACGACGAGCGGCGCCGGCTCCATTGCGATCAGCGCCGGCGGGAGCAGCGGCGCGAGATCGCAGCAGGGTCCGACCAGCGTCGTGTCCACGATCACCAGCGATGGCCAGCCGAGGCCGGATGCGGCGTGCTCTTCCAGCGTCGCGGCGACATCGACGGCATGCGCGCCGGCGGCGCGGTCGAAGTAGATCGGCTCGACGATCAGCACGTCGGCGGGCTCGTCCATCGCCTTCGCCAGCTCGCGCGCCATGCCATGGGCGGCCAGCATCGCCAGCAGCTCCTCGGTCTCGAAATAGCCGCCGACATGGCGGATCCGTGGCGGACTCGCCGGATTGGCGCCGCGCGGCGAGAGCGCCAGCAGCAGGCAGTTCATCGCCGCCTGGCCGCTGGAGAAGAGCAGATGATCGGCCTGCCAGCCCGCGGGCGCCGGCGCATAGGCAGCGCAGCGCGCCTCCAAGGCTTCCGGCTGGAGGCTGCGCTCATAGCCGAAATTGATCTCGGCACCATCGGGCGCCCTAGTGCGATCGCGCTCCCGCGGCGAGCGCAGGGTGCGATCCGACGCCGCATGCGCGGCGCCGAGGCAGATCCGCCGCAACGCCAGAGCCAGGCGATCGAGCTCCGACTCCGACTCCCACGGGGGCAGATTAGTCTCGGCCAGCGCTGCCACGGCATCGCGCCAGGTCTCGAGAGTGCCGCGGGCGGCGGGAACTTTTTCGCCGAGGGCTGCACCGAGGCGCTGCAGATCGTCGCACTCGGCGCGGACGGTTTCGTCCTGGGAACGTGCTTTGAGGGCGAAGTCGACGGCAAGGACGGTCATGCGGTCACGGGAACGCTGTTCTTTGGTCGGCTAGAGAACGCCGACACCACGCGAATGTTCCCCGTGGGCGTTCCCGGCCACGTGCAGTCGGGCGGCGCTATGACGCAGATGTTATTGCGCTTTCACGAGAACGTAAGAACCCGGTGCGTCCTCGATCGCCTTGAGCTTGCCGTCGCCGGGCTTCCGCGCATCGACTTCGCCGTCGTCGAAGCCCTTCAGCCATTTCCGCCATTCCGGCCACCAGGAGCCGGGCCGGTTCTCGGCGCGTTCGAGCCATTGCTCCGGTGTGGCCGGATAGTCCGTGCCGCTCTTCTCATTGCCGACCCAGTGGCCGTACTTGCCCGCGGCGGGCGGGTTGACGACGCCGGCGATGTGGCCGGAGGCCGCGAGCACGAACTTGACGGGGCCCTGGTAGAGCTGGGTCGCGAGGTAGGTCGACTTCCAGGGCGCGATGTGGTCCTCGCGGGTCGAAAGGATCAGGGCCGGCGTCTTCACCGTGGTGAGGTCGATCGGCACGCCGTCGAGGCTGATGCCGCCCGGCTTCGACAGCAGGTTCCGCTGGTACATGTTGCGCAGGTAGAAGCTGTGCATCGCCGCCGGCATGCGGGTGGAGTCCGAGTTCCAGTAGAGCAGGTCGAACGGGAACGGCTCCTTGCCGAGGAGATAGTTGTTGATGACGAAGGACCAGATCAGGTCGTTGGCGCGCAGCATGTTGAAGGTGGTGGCCATCTCGGAGCCCTCGAGATAGCCGCGCTCGTTCATCTTGGCCTCGAGGGAGTCGAGCTGCTCCTCGTCGATGAAGACGCTGAGCTCGCCGGCTTCGGCGAAGTCCACCATCGAGGTGAAGAAGGTGGCGCTGGCGACCCGGTCGCTCTTCTTCTTCGCGGCGAGATAGGCGAGGGTGGCGGCGAGCAGCGTGCCGCCGAGGCAATAGCCGATGACGTTGGCGCTCTTTTCCCCGGTCGCCTTCTCGATGGCGTCGAGGGCGGCCAGCGGTCCTTCCAGCATGTAGTCGGTGAAGCTCTTCTTCGCGAGCTTCTCGTCGGGGTTGACCCAGGAGACGATGAACACGGTCAGCCCCTGCTCGACCGCCCATTTGACGAAGGAGTTCTGCGGCTTCAGGTCGAGGATGTAGTACTTGTTGATCCAGGGCGGGATCACCAGCAGCGGGCGCTTCGCCACCTTCGCCGTGGTCGGCGTGTATTGGATCAGCTGCAGCAGGTCGTTCTGGAAGACCACCTTGCCCGGAGTGACGGCGATGTTCTTGCCGACCTCGAAGGCCTCGTAGTTGGTCATGCTGATCGAGAGCTTGCCCTTGCCGCGCTCGAGGTCGGCGAGCAGGTGCTCCAGGCCTTTCACCAGGTTCTCGCCGCGGCTTTCGATGGTCGTGCGCAGCACCTCGGGATTGGTCAGCACGAAGTTGCTGGGCGCCATCGCATCGACGAACTGCCGGGTATAGAAGTCGACCTTCTGCGCGGTCTTGTCGTCGAGTCCGTCGACCTCATCGACGGTGTTCTGCAGCCAGCGCGCCGTCAGCAGGTAGGACTGCTTGATGAAGTCGAACAGCTGGTTGTCCTGCCAGGCCGTGTCCTTGAACCGGCGATCGTCCTTGGCCGGCGCGATCAGCGGCTCGGTCTCCTGGCCCATCATCCGGCGCGCGGTGTTCTGCCAGAGGTTCATGTAGTCCTGCCAGAGCGACATCTGCGCCTGGATCAGCTTCTGCGGATCGGACATCAGCCGCGTGGTCATCTCGTAGAAGGCGCG
>DATKNM010000240.1:0-4226 GCA_035541335.1 Binatia bacterium | reverse complement strand
ACGTCCTCCGGCCGGCAGCGGCCTCGCGGACGGCGATTACGTCCATCTGAGCGTGACCGACACCGGAACCGGAATGGATGCCCGGACGCTGAGCCGCGCGACCGAACCTTTCTTCTCAACCAAGGGCCCGGACCGCGGGACGGGCCTCGGCCTCGCCATGGTCCGGGGCTTACTCGATCAGCTGGGCGGCGCCTTGATCCTGGAGAGCGCACCGGGCCACGGCACCACCGCCAATCTCTGGCTGCCGACCGCCGTCGAGGAGAGCCGACCGGCGGAGGTGCGGCGCGCCGCCGCCTCCGGCACGCGCCGGCTTTCCATCCTGTTCGTGGACGATGAGTCGATTCTGCTGATGGTCGGTGCCGAGATGCTGGAGAGCAACGGGCATCGGGTCACCCAGGCCGCTTCCGGTGCCGAGGCCCTGCAGGCTTTGCAATCGAACGGCAGCTACGATCTTCTGATCACCGATCATGCGATGCCGGGCATGACTGGCGTCGAGCTGGCGCGGAAGGCCCGCAGCATCTCGCCCGACCTCCGTGTCGTCCTCGCCTCCGGCTTCCAGGAGATTCCCGGTGAGACGGAAGCCGATTGGACGCGCCTGCGGAAGCCCTACCTCGAATCCGATCTGCTCGACGTCATCAACAGCCTCTATCCGGGCTGAGGGGTGCGCTATGCCGTCGCCGAGGCGCGAGTCGGCATGAGCTCGCCAGTGCTGGCGTCGCGGCCGGGCCGGCGGATCATCAGCGACAGCACCGCCGCGAGGACGCCGGTCGCACCGGCGATGACGAAGGCCTGGAGATAGTCACCCTGCCACTCGCGCATCCAGCCGGCAAAGGCGGTGGCGCTGGCGGCGCCGATCTGGTGTCCGGCGGCGACCCAGCCGAAGATGATCGGGGCGTCGGCGTCGCCGAAGTTCTCGATCGCGAGCTTCAGCGTCGGCGGCACGGTCGCGATCCAGTCGAGGCCATAGAAGACGGCGAAGATCGAGAGTTCATAGAACGAGAAGTTGGAGTAGGGCAGGAAGATGAGCGAGAGACCGCGGAGACCGTAATACATGAACAGTAGCTTTCGCGGGTCGTACCGGTCGGTGAGCCAGCCGGAGCCGGTGGTGCCGAAGAGGTCGAAGAAGCCCATCATCGCCATCAGGCCGGCCGCCTTCACCTCGACGATGCCGTGGTCGCCGCAGAGCGAGATCAGATGCGTGCCGACGAGACCGTTGGTGGTGAAGCCGCAGACGAAGAAGGTGGCGAACAGCAGCCAGAAGGCCCGCGTCTTCATCGCGCGGAACAGCGTGCCGAAGGCGAGCGCCAGCAAGCGACGGCGGTCGGGCGCCGGGTCGGGCTGGTCGATCGGCGCCCCGAAGCGCCGGAGGCCGATGCTGCCGGGCGTCTCCGGCAGCAGCCACAGCACGAGGGGGATCATGATCGCGGCACCGGCGGCGACCGCCAGCGCCACGCTCCGCCAGCCGCTGAATTGTGCGAGCGCGGCCAGTGCCGGCAGGAAGATCAAGGTGCCGGTCGCGGTGCTCGCGGTGAGGACGCCCATGATGAGGCCGCGGCGCGCGGCGAACCAGCGCGCAGTCACTGTGGCGGCCAGGACCGGCGCGACGCAGCCCGAGCCGAGACCGGAGAGCAGACCCCAGAAGAGGACCAGCTGCCAAGGCTCGGTCATGAAATAGCTCGAACCCACCGACAGAGCCATCAGTGCCAGCGCGCTCGTGACCACCCGGCGAATGCCGAAGCGCTGCATCAAGGCGGCGGCGAACGGACCGACCATGCCATAGCAGAAGATGCCGAGGCCGAAGGCAAAGGAGACGGTGCCGCTGCTCCAGCCGAACGCGTCCTGCAGCGGCCGCATCAGCACACCCGAGGTGCCGCGCTGCCCGGCTGCGACCAGGAGACACAGGAAGATCACCGCGACGACGACAAAAGCGTACTTCTCGCCGAACGGGGGACGCTTTACACTCTTCATGTGACTAACCGGTACGTATCAGGGTGTCGCCTGTATACGTACCGGTCCGTACCCGAGTCAATCGGAGATTCCAAGAGGCTGATATGGCTGTGAAAAGTCCGGAATCGCGGCGCGGGGGCGCGGCGGTGCGGAAGGCGGGGGACGAGGCGGAGCCGAAGCTGGCGGTCGATCGGATTCGGAAGACCGCCCGGGAGCTCTTCTACCGTGAGGGCATCCGCGCCGTCGGAGTCGATGAGATCGTGACCCGCGCCGGCGTCACCAAGCCCAGCCTCTATCGCAGCTTCTCCTCGAAGGACGAGCTCGCCGCCGCCTATCTCCGGGACTATGACGGGGAATTCTGGGTGCGGTTCGAACGTGCGGCCGCCGAGCATCCCGGCGACCCCAAGCAGCAGGTGCTCGAATACCTCCGCGGCCTCGCGCAGCGGGCGCAGCGTCCCGACTATCGCGGCTGCGGTCTCTCCAATGCCGCACTCGAATATCCCGCCCATGATCATCCGGCGCGCAAGGTCGCCGAGGATCACAAGATCCGCCTGCGCCAGCGCCTGACCGAGATGGCGAAGGGCATGGGTGCCGCGAAGCCGGAGGTGCTCGCAGATGCGCTGCTCCTGCTGATCGAAGGCGTGTTCGTCACCGGCCAGCTGTTCGGCGAAGGCGGTCCGGCGAAGAACGCGGTCGAGATCGCCGAGACAATGATCGAAGCCAGCCGCGCGCGCTGACGGATGGAGTTGCCGCCGGCCCTGCGCCAAGCAGTGGATGCCGCGCTCGAGGGTGTGCCGCCGGCGGAGCTCGCACGCGCCTCGCAAGCGCTCTCGGCGCGCTATCGCAGCGAGCTGCGCGACGGCCGGCTTCATCTTGCCGACGATCTCGCGGCGCGTGCCTACCTGGCAGCGCGGCTGCCTGCGACCTATGCGGCGCTGCGCAGCGTACTCGGCGAGATCGCCGCATTGCGGCCTGATTTCGGGCCGCGCAGCCTGTTCGATTTCGGCGCAGGTCCGGGCACGGCGCTCTGGGCGGCGCGGGATTGCTGGCCGGATCTCGCCTCGGCCGCTTTGATCGAGGCCAGTGCGCCGATCCGCGCCTGGGGCGAGCGGATGGCGGCAGGTCACACCGGTCTCGCCCTCTCCTGGTCCGACGCCCTCGTCGATTCCGGGCCGGGCGATCTCGTGACCTTGAGCTACGTGCTCGACGAGCTGGAGCCGGAGGCGCGCAATGCGCTGATCGATCGCCTCTGGGCGCTGACCGACGACACGTTGCTGATCGTCGAGCCCGGCACGCCGGCGGGCTGGCAGCGGACTCTCGCGGCGCGCGCAAGGCTGCTCTCGGCCGGCGCGCATCTGGTGGCGCCATGTCCGCATGCGCACGTCTGCCCATTGCAAGCGCCGGATTGGTGCCATTTCTCGCGCCGGGTCGCGCGCTCGCGCACGCATCTCCAGGCGAAGGATGCCGCGGTGCCTTGGGAAGACGAGAAGTTCATCTATATTGCGGTCTCGCGCTTTGCGGGGGCGGCGCCCGCCGCGCGGGTGATCGCACCGCCGCGCAAGGGCAGTGGCAAAGTCGAATTGAAGCTCTGCCGCGACGACGGTACGGCGGTGCCTCAGCTCTTCACCCGACGCGAAGGCGAGCGCTTCAAGCAGGCGCGCCGCGCCGATTGGGGCGACGCGCTCTAGGCGGGCTTCCGCGCCTTCAGCGAGAAACTCAAAGGCAGGCGCATCCGATCCCGAGGCAGGCGGTACATGCGGTTGCCGTCGTATTCGAGGCATGGCCAGAGCTGCCAGGCGAGGCGGTCGTGCTCATGGAACATTTCGATGTGAAGCCCGGCATCGATGAGCGCGCCGAGGATCTGCTGCAAAGGATGGGCCCATTCATGGGTCCTGGTATGGGCCAGCTTTGCGCCTCGATCGGCATAGGTGCCGTCCTCGTCGATCACCTGCGGCGCCGTATGCTCGAAGTAGGCCCAGCCGGGTGTCAACGGATCTTCAGCCCTCTTCTGTTCCAGGCAGAGCGCCATCGGATGGCCCTCCAACAGATAGAGGAAGCCGCCGGGCTTCAGCACGTCATGGACCACCCGGGCCCAGCGATGCAGGTCGGGCAACCAGTTGATGGCACCCCAGGTGACGTAGGCGATGTCGTAGGTCTCACCGAGCGCGGCCGCTGCATCATAGACGTTGCTTTCGACGAAGCGCGCGTCGAGCTTCGCTTCCGCCGCCAGCTGCCGCGCAGCTGCAAGCGCGTTGGGCGCGAAGTCGACGCCGGTCACC
>DATKNM010000239.1:0-4187 GCA_035541335.1 Binatia bacterium | reverse complement strand
CGGAGACCCTGCCGGAGGTCAGGCCTGCGATCAGGAACCGGATTTCGGCGTCGTCGAGCGTGCCGCCGTCGCGCTTCTTGCGGATGATTTCCTGGGGGAGCATTCCTTAAGACCTAAAGGCTCGGCTGCGCGCGGTCAATCGCATGGAGACCGTGGGCGAAGGCGGGCACTCGCGCTGGCTGAGCAACGCGGAGATCAGCGCCGGCGTGAGCCGCGCGCTCGCCGGTCGCGATCCCGTGACGATCGTCGGGAGCGTCAGTCCGTGGTCGGCGCGACCCTGAACTACTGCGCCGGCGGGTAGCGATAGGCCGCGAGATGGGTGTATTGCGTGGCGTCGCTCACCAGCTTGATCTTGTAGTTGCGCGGCTTCTGGTTTCCGGCGATCGAACTGATGGTCAGCTCGTCGCTGTAGCCCGCGGCGCGCGGCGAGACCAGGATCACCGGCTTCGCGAAGTTGCCGGCCCCGTAAGTGGTCGGCGTCACCGACCAATGGTCGTCGTTGGTTTCCGATGTCTGGACGGTCTCGCCAGCCTCGAGCGCGATGGCGCAATACTGCCGCGGCGCGCAGACCAGCGTCGGCTCGTCCTTGGCGCCGTAGTCGAACACGGTCTGGACCGGAAGTTCCTCCGGAGCCCAGGGCGTTCCGCTCTCCTGCGCGCGCGATGGGCCCGCGCCGGTGGCGAGGACCGCCACGCCGGCAGAGATCGCAGCCACTGCATGCAACGTGCTGATTCTCATGGCGAACAACTCCCTCAGGAATGCTGCCTCAGGAATGCCGTCTGAGCATAGAGCAGGCGCCGCCACCCGAAAACCCCGCAAGAATTTGCAATCGCCGCACAATCGCGTGTGACGCGACGCCGTCGGATTAAGGCTTTGGATAGGATTTGCGGCTTAACTGACCTCGAATCAGAGGGAGTGCCGAAGCGGCCTGCCTGAGAACAGCGCCGCAAACTGCGCCGCGAACAGCCGCCGCGAACAAGGATCATGATCGAAGCCGTCAGGGAGCGTGATGCCGAAGTCCGAATCCGCGAGTTGGAAAGCGAGGTCGCGCGCCTGCGGGCCGTGGCATCCTCGGCGACCCAGCTCGACGTCATCCTCGACAGCTCGCCGCAAGGGATTCTGATCCATCGCGGCGAGCGGCCGCTCTACGTCAACATGTCGTTCGTGCGGCTGCTCGGCCTTTCCAGCCGCGAGGAGGCGCTCGCCCTCGCCAGCAGCATCGACGTCGCCCATCCCGAGGATCGCGCCTTCGTCGCCGGCCAGGTGGCGGCGCGGATCGCCGGCACGGATTTCCTGCAGCATTTCGAGGCGCGCATCCGCAACGCCGAGGGCTCGACCGTCTGGGTCGATTGCTATGCCTCGCGCATCGTCTGGCACGGCGAGCCGGCGGCGCTGGTGACCATGAGCGACATCACGATCCGCAAGCGGATCGAGGAGGCGCAGCGGCGCTCGGAGAAGCTGCTGAGCACGGTGTTCCAGGCGAGCCCCGATCCGATCAGCCTGACGACGCGGAAGGACGGCCGCTATGTCGATGTCAACGATAGCTTCCTGAAGACCCTCGGCTGGCGCCGCTCCGACGTGATCGGCCGCACCTCGACCGAGATCGGCTTCTGGAAGGACGATTGCTTCCGCGCCCGCATGCTGGAGGCGCTGAAGCGCGACGGCTTAGTGCGCGACCTCCCGAGCCAGGTGCGCTCGCCGAACGGCGAGATCCGCGACTACATCTACTCGATCGACGTCATCCAGTACGAGGACGAGGACCTGCTGCTCGGCATCGGCCGCGACGTGACCGAGCTGAAGCGCAACGCCGACGCGCTTCGGGAGAGCATGGAATCCGCCGAGCTCGCCAACCGCGCGAAGAGCGAGTTCCTCGCCAACATGAGCCACGAGCTCCGGACACCCTTGAATGCGATCCTCGGCTTCTCCGAGATCATCGGCGGCGAGATGTTCGGCCCGGCGGGCCACCCGCGCTATCTCGACTATGCCCGGGACATCTATTCGAGCGGCCGGCTGCTGCTGCAGATCATCGACGACCTCCTCGACCTCTCGCGTCTCGAGCACGGCAAGATGGAGATCCGCGCCGAGGAGGTGGCGGCGGAGGAACTGATCCGCGCCTGCCTGCTGCTGATCGACGGCCGCGCCCGCGAGGCGCGCCTCAACCTCGCCGTCGACGTCCCGGAACAACCCCTCAGGCTCCAGGCCGACGCGTTGCGGCTGAAACAGGTGCTGCTCAACCTCATGACCAACGCGATCAAGTTCACGCCGGTCGGCGGCAGCGTCACGATCGGTGCGCGGCCGGTGAACCGCGGCGAGGCGTCGGACGGCGTCACTTTCTTCGTCGCCGACAGCGGCATCGGCATGACCGCGGAGGAGATCGAAGTCGCGATGCAGCCCTTCGGCCAGGTGGCCCGCGCCATGACCCGCGAGCAGCAGGGTACCGGCCTCGGCCTGCCGCTGGCGAAGGGCCTGGTGGAGCTCCACGGCGGCCGCCTCAAGATCGAGAGCGCGCCGCAGGCCGGGACCCGGGTCACCGTCACCCTGCCGGCGACCCCGCGCCCGGCGCCGCAGGCCGCGCCAAGGCCGGGCCTCGCTTCGGCAGTGAACCGCTGGTCGCAGCCTCTGCCGATCGAACCGCCGGCGGAATAGGCCGGATTATCGCCAGGGCGGCGGCGGGACGTTCGCCCGATCCTGCCCGGGATCGGCAGCCATAGCGTCGATCAAGGCAAGCCAGTCCTCTTTCACGACACGCTGCGCGGCATCGGCGTCGCGCCACGTGTCCCAATCCGAACGTTCCTGATGGTGGAGCGCGAGGTGGTCGCGGACCACGTTGACCTGCACGAACCACAGCCCGCCGACCGCGCCATGGCCGAAGTCGGCCGGATCGGCCACGCCGGCACGGCATCGACGCCAGCCTTCTCCGGCCGGAATGAAAGCGGTCGCCGGCAGATCGGTGTGGTCGAAATCGATGCGCAGCGCCGCGCTCATGATCGCGTCGAGCTGCGCGTCGGCGACGGCCCAGCGCCGCTCATCCGGCAGCCAGCGCTCGCAGACCCAGTGATCCTCCCAATGGCCGTTCCCGGGGCCCGGCTCCAAGTAAGAGGCGAAGCCGCAGCGGATCCGTGCAGGACTACCCTGATGGCGGAGCAGCGCACAGAGCATCAGCGCATAGTCCCGGCAGGTGGCGATCGAGCGCAGCCGCGGCGTTCGCGCGGCTGTCAGCGCGCGTCCGTCGGCGGCAAGAATATGCGACAGGCGTTGCGCCATCGGCAGCGTCTCGCGCGAGATCGCGCCGAATGCGGTCTCGTCGAGCCCGTAGGCGGAGAGCCAGTCGGAATGGACCAGCAGATTGCCGATGATCCGGCAGAGCGATGCGACGTCGCCCGGCAGACCGGCCAGCAGCGGCGCATGGCCACCAGGATCGGACATCGGGCTGTGACTGAGCCAGCGCTCGGCGGGATCGTCGCGCGGCATGGCGGCAGGCGCTACCCGCCGTATTCCGAGATGTAGGTCTGCAGCAGGTCGAAGAGCTTGTCGGCGGCGGCGCGGGCCTTGACCATGGTGTGCTCGTGGCTGAGCTTCTCGTCGGAGAGGCCGGCGCCCATGTTGGTGATGATGCTGAAGCCCGCGACCTTGAGGCCGCAATAGCGGGCGAGGATCACGTCCGGCACGGTGGACATGCCGGCGATGTCGGCGCCGAGCGTGCGCGCGGCGCGGACTTCGGCCGGGGTCTCGAATTGCGGGCCGCTGAACCAGCAATAGACGCCCTGCTTCAGGTCCATGCCGATCCGGCGCGCGGCAGCGCCGAACTCGGTGCGCATCTGCGGGTCGTAGGCGTCCACCATGTCGATGAAGCGCTTGCTGCCGGTCTCGCCGAAGAGCGGCGAGACCTGGGTCAGGCTGATATGGTCGGTGATCATCGCGACCGCGCCGGCCGGGATCTCGCGATTGAGGCTGCCGCCGGCATTGGTGACGATCACCGCCTGGCAGCCCAAGGCCACCAGGGTCTCGATCGGCGCCTTCATGGCGCCGGCGTTGCCGTGCTCGTAGTAATGCGAGCGGCCCTGCAGCGCCGCGACCGGCGTCGGCCCGACCCAGCCGAGGATCAGCCGCCCGGCATGACCGACCACGCCGCTGCGCGGGAAGCCCGGCAGGTCGGAATAGGAGACCGTCATGGAGCGGTCGATCAT
>DATKNM010000238.1:0-3328 GCA_035541335.1 Binatia bacterium | reverse complement strand
AGCACCGAGACGACCGCCAGTACGGCGAACAGGACCAGCTGGCCCTCCCAGCTCATGCCCGGGACGACGAGGACCAGGAGACCGGTGATCAGCGCGGCGCCGCCGAGCCAGATCGCGAAGAAGCCCGGCGTCAGCATCTCGACGCCCGCCAGCACCAGCGCGAGGATCAGCCAGTGCCAGAATTCCAGATGGTCGAAGAACTGGGACATGGCGCTCACCCCACCTTGCCGCGGCTCAGGCCTGCGGCGGCCGGCCGCCGCTCTGCTGTTGTGCCATCGCCGACTTCGCCAGCTCGGCGATGCCGCCGATGGCGCCGATCACGTTCGCGGCTTCCAGCGGCATCAGGATGACCTTCTGGTTGGGCGCGGTGGAGAGCGCCTGCAGCGCCTCGACGTACCGGGTGCCGAGGAAGTAGTTGATCGCCTGCACGCTGCCCTTCGAGATCGCTTCGGAGACCACCTCGGTCGCCTTGGCTTCCGCCTCGGCCTGCCGCTCGCGGGCTTCCGCGGCGCGGAACGCCGCCTCGCGCTTGCCCTCGGCCGAGAGGATCGCCGACTGCTTCTCGCCTTCCGCCTTCAGGATGGCGGCCTGGCGGAAGCCTTCCGCCTCCAGGATGTTGGCGCGCTTCTCGCGCTCGGCCTTCATCTGGCGCGCCATGCTGTCCACCAACTCCTTCGGCGGCGCGATGTCCTTGATCTCGATGCGGGTCACCTTGATGCCCCACGGCGAGGTGGCGTCATCGACCACGTGCAGGAGCTGATGGTTGATCTTGTCGCGCTGGGACAGGAGCTCGTCGAGGTCCATCGAGCCCATCACCGTGCGGATGTTGGTCATGGTGAGGTTGAGGATCGCGACTTCGAGGTTGTTGACTTCATAGGCCGACTTCGCCGCGTCCAGCACTTGGTAGAAAACGACGCCATCGACGCTCACCATGGCATTGTCTTTGGTGATGACCTCCTGGGTCGGAACGTCGAGCACCTGTTCCATCATGTTGACCTTGGCGCCGACGCGATCGACGAAGGGCACGATGAGGTTGAGGCCCGGGCGCAAGGTCTGGGTGTAGCGGCCGAAGCGCTCGACCGTCCATTCGCGGCCCTGCGGCACCGACTTGATGCCCATGAAGACGAGCAGCACCGCCACCACCACGATGACGATGGCGAACACGGCAAAGGTGGTCATAGTGTTTCCCCGAAGTTGGACCCGGCCGGATTTCGCGCGGCCCCGGCTCCTCCTTGTCGCACAACTTGTGGCGCAAGGTCGCAATCAATGTAATCCCGGGCCCGCAGGGTTCAAGCGGTACCGGCTAAGCGGCTGTTATGCCTTGGCAATCCGCGCCGCTATGGTTTCTACACCGAGCGGTGCATTGTCTCCCGCCGGTGCGTCCAGCTCGATCGAATCGATGTCGCCCGCGCGTTTGGTGACCTTGTCGGTGGAGATGCGGATCTGCCGCACGTCCTCGACGGATTGGGCGAAGTGGTTCTGCAGCTTCTCCACGCGCTCGTCGAGCCGTCCCACATCGGCCATCAGCTCGCGCACGCGCCGCTGGATCACGTGCGCCTGCTCGCGCATGCTGACGTCGCGCAGCACCGCGCGGATCGTCGTCAGCGTCGCCATCAGCGTGGTCGGCGAGACGATCCAGACGCGCGCACGCCCCGCCTCCTCGACCAGGTTCGGGAACGAGGTGTGGAGCTCGGCATAGACCGCCTCCGAGGGCAGGAACATCAGCGCCGATTCCGCCGTCGCCCCGGGGACGATGTATTTCTCGGCGATCGCCTTCACATGCGCCCGGATCGCCGCGGTGAACTCGCGTTTCGCCTGGGCGGTGGCGAGATCGTCCTTGGCCTCGCGCAGCGCGCGATAGGCCTCCAGCGGAAACTTGGCGTCGATGCCGATCGAGCCCGGCGGGTTCGGCAGCTTCAGGAGGCAGTCGACCCTTTTCCCGCCGGGCAGCGTCGCCTGGAATTCGTAGTTCGCCGGCGGGATCACGTCGCGCACCAGGTCGGCGAGCTGCACCTCGCCGAAGGCGCCGCGGGACTGCTTGTTGGAGAGGATGTCCTGCAGGCCGACCATCTGCCCGGCAAGACCGTCGAGCTTCTTCTGCGCCTCGTCAATCACCGCGAGGCGCTCGCGCAGCTCGGCCAAAGACTGGCCCGCTTCGCTCGCCGATTGCTGCAGCCGGTCGGAGACCCGGTTGCCGAGCTCGGTCAGGCGCCGGTCCATCGCCTCCTGGCTGCCGGTCTGCTGGGTCGCCAGCAGATGAAGCTGGCCGGAAAGCGCGTCGATCCGGGGATCCGGGCGCACCGTTTCCTTGGGCCGGAACTGCAGGGCCAGCAAAGCGAGCACGCCCAACACTGCCAGGGCGGACAGAATCAGCGGCATTTCACCCATGACACCCATTCCCGCCTTCCATTCGCGACTCGAAGCCGTCCATTGCTTGACGATAGGCGCGGAAATCCATACGTAAAGTACGAAACGAGTACGTCCACACTAAAGTACAAAAGCAGAACAAAGTCCATGGCCATTCTGCCGATCATCACGGCTCCCGACCCGCGCCTGAAGCGGATCTCCGAGCCCGTCGACAAGGTCGATGCCGAGGTGCGCCGGCTGATGGACGACATGCTGGAGACCATGTACGCCGCCCCCGGCATCGGCCTCGCCGCACCCCAGGTCGGCGCGCTGAAGCGCGTGATCGTCCTGGACATCGCCCGCGAGGACGAGGAGCCGCAGCCGCTGAAGATGGCCAATCCGGAGATCATCTGGGTCTCCGAGGAAGACGCGACCTACAACGAGGGCTGCTTGAGCCTGCCGGAGCACTACGCCGACGTCAGCCGCCCCGCTGCCTGCAAGGTGCGCTATCTCGACTATCAGAACGAGATCCGGGTGCTGGAAGCGGACGGCCTGCTCGCGACCTGCGTGCAGCACGAGATCGACCATCTCGACGGCGTCCTCTTTGTCGATCACCTCACCGCATTGAAACGCAACATCATCCTGCGCAAGCTCTTGAAGGCGAAGAAGAGCGACCAGCCGATTTCGGCGTGAGTCGTGCGCGCTCCGCCATCGGCAGCACAGCCACGGCGTTTACAAGATTCCCCTCCCCCAAGATTGGGGAAGGGCGGGGGAGGGGGTTGATGCAGCCGCGGTGCGACCTTGATCCAGCGCCAGGTCGCTCCGCGCGCAATGGTCTGATGCCGCGATGACTCCCTTGAAGTTGATCTTCATGGGCACGCCCGACTTCGCGGCCGTCGCTCTCGAAGCCCTGATCAATGTCGGCCATGACGTCGTGGCGGTCTATTCCCAGCCGCCGCGTCCCGCCGGGCGGGGCAAGGAG
>DATKNM010000237.1:0-4175 GCA_035541335.1 Binatia bacterium | reverse complement strand
CCCGGCGACATCGGCCTCTTCCTGATCTGGGGCGAGTAGGCCTTTCGCTCTGTTGCAACTGCAATGAAGATTCGGCTTTCCGCAACCGGGGCGTAGGGCGCGGCGGTGATCCTGGCGTGGTTCCGACCACGCAACATGAGGATCACCATGCAACAGCTCCGGACGAGGCGGATGCCCCCGGCCTCTGCAATCGACACCGCCGAGGCGGTGGAACTGCGACCACTGGGCGCCCTCGAGAACCTGGTGGCGGCGTATGCCGAGGCGGCATCCATCACCTTCTCGGTGATGGCCGAGATCGAGGGTGAGATCAGGCCGGCCGAGGCCGAGATCGCGCTCACCGCGGTCCAGGCGCGGCATCCGCTCCTCGGCGTCGGGATCCGTCGCAACGCCGCCGGCCGGCGCAGCTTCGTGCGAAGCGGCGGGCCGATTCCGCTCGACGTACTCGCGCCGGGCGTCGTCTCCTGGCAGGAAGTCGCCGGGCTCGAGATCCGGCGGCGCTTCGACGTGGAAAACGGGCCGCTGCTGCAGGTGAGCCTGCTGCCCGAGGCGAGGAGCACGCGCCTCTTCTTCACCTTCCATCACAGCATGTCGGACGGGAAGTCCGCGGTGTTCCTGATCCGGGACTTCCTGCAGGCCCTGAACGGCCAGGGGCTCGATCCCTTCCTTGACGCCGATTCGATGGACCAGCGGCTGGCGGCCTTGGAACTGCCGGAGTCCGAAGCGTCGGCGGACGGCGAGCCGACTTCCAGCTCTCCGGCCGGCGCGCCCGCCGAGAACCGTTGGGGCCGGGGCATGGACCGGCGTCCGATCGTGACGACCCGGACCGTCGTGCCGACGCTGGCGCGGCGCTTGAGGGAGGTGGCCCGGTTCCATGACACCACGGTCCATGCTGCGCTGTCGGTCGCTTTGGCCCGGGCCGTGGGTGCGCTTAAGGGCGCCATAGATCCGGTGCGAATCCTGTCGCCAGTCGACCACCGTGCGGCCATGGGCACCGAGGACGAGTGCGGCTTCTTCGCCTCGGTCGGCAACACGGCGGTGGCGCCGAACGGCAACGCCTTCTGGGACGAGGCGCGCAAGGCGCGGGCGGCGCTGGAGCCGTTCGCCAGCGCCGTGGCGGCGCGGCAGATGATCGCAGCGATGGCGGCGCACAGCGCGGCGGATGACACGCCGGAGGGCGCCCGTCGTTTCCTCGGCGCGTTCGACTTCGATCTGACCCTGACCAACCTCGGCGTGCTGCCGATCGCGGCGAAAGTCGGTCGGCACCGGATCAAGTCGATCGTCGGCCCGATCGTGCTGGCCTCGGTGGAAGGCGAGCAGGTGATCGGCGTCGCGACCCTCGAGGGCCGGATGCAGCTGGTTCACACCAGCGTCGATCCCCTGGACGGACTGCTGGAGCTGACCGAAGGCCAGCTCGAGGCGGCCTGCGTGGCGTGGTGAACTAAGCCGCGCTCTTCTTCTCTGTGGCCTTCCTGGCGACGGCTTTCTTCGCGGCCGGGGCCTTCTTCGCTACGGCTTTCTTCTTCGCCGGCTTCGGAGCCGCGGCGCCGTCCTCGCTCAGGCCCGGGGCGGCTTTCTTCGCCGTCTTCTTGGCGGCGCGCTTCGGTTTGCCGCCGCCCGCCGCCATCTTCTCGGCGCGGGCGGCGATCAATGAGAGCGCCTGGTCGAGAGTGAGGCTCGAAGGTTCGATCGAGCTCGGAATCGTGGCGTTGACCTTGCCCATCTTCACATACGGGCCGTAGCGGCCCTCGTGCTGGGTTACGGTCTCGCCCGACGCCGGATCCTTGCCGATCTCCTTGCCCGGCGCCGCCTGGCCGCGGCCGCGGCCCTTGCTCTCCTGGGCGAGGATCTCGACCGCGCGGTTCATGCCGATGGTGAGGACGTCGTCGTCCTTCGGGATCGACTTGTACTTGCCGTCGTGCTGCAGGTAGGGACCGAAGCGGCCGATGCCGGCGAGGATCGGCTTCTTGGTCTCCGGATGGTCGCCCACCACGCGCGGCAGCGAGAGCAGCCGCTTCGCCTGGTCGATGGTCACCGCATTGGGGTCGATGCCCTTCGGGATCGACTGGCGCTTCGGCTTCTCGCCCTCGGCACCTTCGCCGAGCTGCACGTAGTGACCATACGGGCCCTTGCGCAAGGTGATCGGCGTGCCGTCATCCGCCTTGCCGAGCTCGACCGGGCCGGCCGCGGCGGCGTCGATGGTCTCCGAGGTCTGCACCGCCAACGGCAGGGTGTAGCGGCATTCTGGATAGTTGCTGCAGCCGATGAAGGCCCCGTTCTTCGCGAGCTTGATGCCGAGCTCGCCGTTGCCGCAAGCAGGGCATTGCCGCGGCTTCCGGCCGTTGCCGAGATCCGGGAAGAAATGCGGTGCCAGGAGATCGTTCAAGACGTCGATCACCACCGAGCGGGTGCCGATGCCCTTGTCCAGGAACTGCACCGCCTCGGACATCGAGGGGAGCGTGCCCTTCTGCTCCTCGTTCTCCTGATGGAGATGGGAGAAGTCGTCCCAGAAGTCGCGCAGCACCTGCTTCCACTGCGCGCGGCCGCCGGAGATGTCGTCGAGCTTCTCTTCGAGGCCGGCGGTGAAGCCGTATTCGACATAGCGCTCGAAGAAGGAGGTGAGGAACGCCGTCACCAGGCGGCCGCGATCCTCCGGGATGAGGCGGCGCTTCTCCAGCCGGACGTATTGGCGGTCTTCGAGGGTCTGCAGGATCGCGGTGTAGGTCGAGGGCCGGCCGATACCGAGCTCTTCCAGGCGCTTGATCAGCGAGGCTTCGCTGTAGCGCGGCGGCGGCTGGGTGAAGTGCTGCTCAGGCTTCACCGCTTGCGCCTCTGGCCGGTCGCCGACCTTGAGGGCGGGCAGGCGGCGGCTGTTCTCGTCGTCGCCCTCGATCGGATCGTCGCGGTCCTCCTGGTAGAGCGTCAGGAAGCCGGCGAACTTCACCACCGAGCCGGTGGCGCGCAAAGTCGCCTTCTTGTCGGCAGTGACGATGTCCACCGCCACCTGGTCCAATTCTGCGCTCTCCATCTGCGAGGCGAGCGTGCGCTTCCAGATGAGGTCGTAAACCTTGAACTCGTCGTCGCGGAGATAGCGCTTGATCTGCTCCGGCCGGCGGAAGAGGTCGGTCGGCCGGATCGCCTCGTGGGCCTCCTGGGCGTTCTTGGCGACGGTCTTGTAGATGCGCGGCTGGTCCGGCAGGTATTCCTTGCCGTACTGCTCGGCGATCAGCTTGCGCCCGGCCTCGATCGCATCCTGCGAGAGGGTGACGCCGTCGGTGCGCATGTAGGTGATGACGCCGACCGTATCGCCGCCGAGATCGACGCCCTCATAGAGGCGCTGGGCGATCTTCATGGTCTGGGCGGCGCCGAAGCCCAATTTGCGCGAGGCTTCCTGCTGCAGTGTCGAGGTGGTGAAGGGCGGGAAGGGGTTGCGCTTGACGGTCCTGCGCTCGACCTCGGCGATGGTGAAGGGCGCGCCGGTGCGGAGCTTCGCCGCCGCGGCTTCCGCCGTGGCCTGGTCGGGAAGGTCGAACTTGTCGAGCTTCTTGCCGTCGAGATGGGTGAGGCGGGCGGTGAAGAGCGTCCCGTCCGGCGCCTTGAAATCGATCTCGATGGTCCAGAACTCGCGGGGCTTGAAGGCCTCGATCTCGGCCTCACGCTCGCAGATGAGGCGGAGGGCAACCGACTGGACCCGGCCAGCCGAACGGCTGCCCGGGAGCTTGCGCCAGAGGATCGGGGACAGGGTGAAGCCGACCAGATAGTCGAGGGCCCGGCGCGCCAGATAGGCGTCCACCAGCTCCTGGTCGATCTTGCGCGGATTGGCGATCGCCTCGGCGACGGCGCGCTTGGTGATCTCGTTGAAGGCCACACGCTCGATCGGGATCGACTTCAGGGCCTTTCTCGACTTCAGCTCCTCGGCGATGTGCCAGGAAATGGCCTCGCCCTCGCGGTCGGGGTCGGTCGCCAGGATCAACTTGTCGGCGGTCTTGGCGGCGTCGGCGATCTCCTTCATCCGCTGCGCGCCGCGGCCCTCGACCTCCCAGGTGATGGCGAAGTCCTCCTCCGGCCGGACCGAGCCGTCCTTGGGCGGCAGGTCGCGGACATGGCCGAAGCTGGCCAGCACCTTGTAGTCATTGCCAAGGTACTTGTTGATGGTCTTGGCCTTGGCCGGCGACTCG
>DATKNM010000236.1:0-3196 GCA_035541335.1 Binatia bacterium | reverse complement strand
CGCCGCCGGATCCGGCGGCCTCGTTTCTTGCGCGGACGCCAAGCCCGGCATCAGCACCAGAGCCGCCAGCAGCAGACAACGCATCATGCTCCTCTCCCCTCGATCCGGCGTTTCAGCTCCGCCAGACAATGATCCCGGTCGGCGGCGAAATCTCCGGCGATCCACCAATCCTCGACCGCGCGCATCAGCTTCCCGATCGCCGGTCCCGGCTCGATGCCGAACCTCGCCGCGTCGCGGCCGCTCAGCGGAAAATCCGGCCGCGGCCAGTCGCGGACGATCTCATAGGTGCCGCGCCAGTCGATGTCGTTCTCGCCCCAATCGACCAGCAGGAGGTCAAGCGCCAGGGCATTGCCGAGATCGTAGATCTGCCGGCGCACCAGCGCAGGATCGGCGACGGCGAAATCGGGCCGTGCAGCGGCGATCGCGTTCAAGCGATCGCGCTCGGCATTGGAGAGCTTCAGCGTCGCGGCGACAGTCGGCCCGGATCCGGTCACGATCAGCGCGCCGAGGCGGCGGATCGGATCCGGCCGAAGCTTCAACATGGCTTCCAGCGCCGCCACCTTCTCCAGCCGATCGATGCCGGTCGCCGCCGGCAGATAGGCGGCGACGATGCCGCTCGCCAGCATCCGGCGCCAGGTCTCGGGACCGCGCCGCGCCGTCAGCAGCTTCAAGGTCTCCTGCCGCAACCGCTCGCCGGAGAGTGCGGTCAGATGGTCCTTCAGCGCGACGGCCGCCGCCAGGGCCGGCGCGTCGAAATCCCCGACGGCATAGTCGGCATGGAAGCGGAAGAAGCGCAGGATGCGGAGATAGTCCTCGCGCATGCGGTCGGCGGGATCGCCGACGAAGCGCACCCGGCCCGCCCTCAAATCGGCGATGCCGTCGAAATAGTCGTGGACCTTGCCGTCGAGCGCGACCGAGAGCGCGTTCATCGTGAGGTCGCGCCGCGCCGCATCCTCGCGCCAGTCCTTGCTGAAGCCCACGGTGGCGTGGCGGCCGAAGGTCTCGATGTCGCGCCTCAAGGTCGTCACCTCGATGCCGACGTGATCGGCGATCACCGTCACGGTGCCGTGCTCGATCCCGGTCGGCGCATGCTTCAAGCCGGCGGCATCGGCCGCGGCGATGATCGCCGGCGGCTCCAAGGCCGTCGCGATGTCGATGTCGCGGATCTTCCGCCCGAGCAGGCCGTCGCGCACGCAGCCGCCGACGAAGCGCGGATCGCCGTCGGCGCGGGCAAGCGCATCGTAGACGGCGCGGGCCGGCCCCTCCGTCATCCAGGGCTGCGGGAACCGGCCGAGCGCGATCTCTCCGGCCGGCGCATCTTCCGACATCGTCATGAGTCTGCGCCGCCCAGCACTTCGGCGAGATTGCTGAGCATGCCGGCCGTGGCACCCCAGATGTAATAGCCGTGCCAGGGATAGACGTAGAAGAACCGCTCCTGGCCTTGCCAGAGCCGGCTCTCGGTGCGGCGGTTGGCGGAATCGAGGAAGAAGTCCAGCGGCACCTCGAACACCTCGGCGACCTCGAAGGGATCCGGCACCAGCGCGATCGGCGGCGTCACCAGCCCGACCCAAGGGGTGACATCGAAGCCCGTGCGCGTCACATAGGTGTCGAGCCGGCCGATGAGGTCGACCCGCTGCGGGTCGAGCCCAACCTCTTCCCTGGCCTCGCGTAGGGCGGCAGCTGCGGCATCGCGATCCTCGGGATCGATCCGGCCGCCGGGAAAGCTCACCTGCCCGGCATGGTCGTTGAGATGCTCCGTGCGCTTGGTCAGCAGCACGGTCATCCCGCCGTCGCGGTCGATCAGCGGCACCAGGACGGCCGCCGCGGTGAGGCTCCGCGTCGGATGCATGCCGGGATTGAGATCGTGATCGCCGCGCTGGCCTTCCATTGCCGGATCGAAGGCGCGCAACACGTCCTCCGACGAGGGCGTGGTGCCCGGCGCCGAGCGACGGCCCGGCGACGCCTTTCCCAGGCGGGTGATGAGCTCACTGCGTTGCATGGTGTGAATACTAGTCGTCGACCGGGCCCAGCGGGAAGAACCGACCGGCGCTCCAGACGCCGAGCTGCTCGACGCCGTCGATCTCGGCGAAATCCCCCATCTCGACCAGATGATAGAAGACCGAGCGCAGGATGCGCGCCTCCAGCCCGCCGCGCACTGTCACATAAGGCGCCGGTCGGCCGCTCTCCGGATCGTGATCGACGCGAATCGGATGCTCGGCATCGGCGGTCACCTCGTCATCGACATTGGTGCGGAAGGTCAGCCGGCGGTCAGGGCCCTCGCCGGAGGCCTCGACTTCGACGGCGACGAAGGGCGCGTCATCGACCAGGATCCGCCCGCGCTCGACCGGCGTCACCAGCCAGTATTCGCCATGTTCCCGCCGCAATACCGTGGAGAATAGCTTCACCAGCGGCTTCCGGCCGATCGGCGAGCCCCGATAGAACCAGGTTCCGTCACGGGCAATCCGCATGTCGAAATCACCGCAGCTCGGCAACTGGTCGAAATCCGTCGGGTTGTCCCGACGGCCATGCGTTTCGGTGGGCATTTCGGCCCGCGTCTCGGCCACCGAGCGGTCCCCTGCGCGCTCGCCCGTGCGCCGTCCGGATTCGGAATTGGACAGGCCGCCGGATGTAGGATTACGCTGCATTATCAGGCTTCAACAGCAAGGATGTCCCAGGTGGCGATCTCGGAGAATAACATCGGCGCGACGCCTTTTTCATCCGGAAGTGCCGCCCCGTCCGGACCGACCGGTGGCGCCGACCTCGCCGCCGAGATGGAGCGGATCGGTAAGCGCCTCGAGCAGGTGCGCCGCAACATCGGCCAGGTGATCTTCGGCCAGGAGCAGACCATCGAGCAATCCCTGGTCTCGATCCTGGCCGGCGGCCACGTCCTCCTGATCGGCGTGCCCGGCCTTGCCAAGACGAAGCTGGTGGACTGCCTCGGCCGCGTCCTCGGCCTCGACACCCGCCGCGTGCAATGCACCCCCGACCTGATGCCCGCCGACATCATCGGCTCCGAGGTGCTGGAAGAATCCGATTCGGGGCGCCGCAGCTTCCGCTTCATCGCCGGGCCGGTCTTCTGCCAGCTGCTGATGGCCGACGAGATCAACCGCGCGAGCCCGCGCACCCAGTCGGCGCTGCTGCAGGCGATGCAGGAGCACCGTGTCTCGGTCGCCGGCCAGACCCACCAGCTGCCGCT
>DATKNM010000235.1:0-7754 GCA_035541335.1 Binatia bacterium | reverse complement strand
CGGAGCGCCGCCATCAGCATCCCGGGCGTGATCTTGTCGCAATTGGAGATGCAGACGAGGGCGTCGGCGCAATGCGCGTTCACCATGTACTCGACCGCGTCGGCGATGATCTCGCGCGAGGGCAGGCTGTAGAGCATGCCGTCATGGCCCATGGCGATGCCGTCATCGACCGCGATGGTGTTGAACTCCTTGGCGACGCCGCCATTGGCCTCGATCTCGCGGGCGACCAGCTGGCCGAGATCCTTCAGGTGCACGTGGCCGGGCACGAACTGGGTGAAGGAATTGGCGATGGCGACGATGGGCTTGCCGAAATCCCCGTCCTTCATGCCGGTGGCACGCCAGAGGCCGCGGGCGCCGGCCATGTTGCGGCCGTGGGTCGAGGTGCGGGAACGGTAGCTGGCCATCGGCGGCGGTCTCCATCTGGGGTCCCACCGCGGATCGGCAGGGCCGTGGTTAAGCACTCTATGAACTTCGAGTTATCATAGTAAGCCTTTGCCAACCAACCAGAAATCGGCCCGTCGAATCCATGGCGAAAGCGCGGGGCTGTGGCGCGCCGGCCGCATACGGATACCCCGGTTTACGGCGCGAAATGTTCCTGGTAGTTTCCGCGCCGATTTTCCCAAACAGATCAATCGAATGAGCGATTTCTCCGATGAAGATCAACGGCAACGCCATTAAACCCGGCAACATCATCGAGCATCAGGGCAAGCTTTGGCGCGCCGTGAAGACCATGCACACGCAGCCCGGCAAGGGCGGCGCCTATCTGCAGGTCGAGTTGAAGGACATCCGCACCGGCACCAAGCTCAACGAGCGCTTCCGCTCCTCGGAGACGGTCGAGCGCGTGCGCCTGGACGAGCACGAGTACCAGTTCCTGTTCTCCGCCGGCGACGACTACACCTTCATGGAGCAGGAGACCTACGAACAGATCACGCTCAATGCCGAGCTGATCGGCGATCCGGCGGTGTTCCTGCAGGAGGGGATGGTGGTGACGGTCTCGAGCTATGAAGGGTCGCCGATCTCGGTCTCCCTGCCGGAAACCGTGATCATGGAGATCGTCGAGGCCGATGCCGTGGTGAAGGGGCAGACCGCCTCCTCTTCCTACAAGCCGGCGAAGCTCGAGAACGGCGTCCGCGTGATGGTGCCGCCGCATATCGGCTCCGGCACCCGCATCGTGGTCAACACCGCCGATGCGAGCTACGTCGAGCGCGCCAAAGACTGAATTCCGAGGACCGACCAGACATCATGGCGACCCGTTCCGCCATCATCAACGTGATGGCCAAGGCCGCCGACAAGGCGGCGCGCTCCCTGAAGCGCGACTTCGGCGAGATCGGCCAGCTCCAGGTCTCGCTGAAAGGCCCCGGCGACTTCGTCACCAACGCCGACCTGAAGTCCGAGCGCACCCTGCGCGAGGAGCTCTCGAAAGCGCGCCCGGCTTTCGGCTTCCTGATGGAGGAGAGCGGCGCCAGCGCCGGCACCGACGCCGACCACCGCTGGATCGTCGATCCCCTGGACGGCACCACCAATTTCCTGCACGGCCTGCCGCATTTCGCGATCTCGATCGCGCTGGAGCACAAGGGCGAGATCATCGCCGGCCTGGTCTACGACCCCGCCAAGGACGAGATGTTCTGGGCCGAGAAGGGCGGCGGCGCCTTCTGCAACGACCGGCGCATGCGGGTCTCGGGACGGAAGCACCTGCCGGAATCGCTGCTCGCAACCGGCATCCCCTTCATCGGCCACGGCGACCATGCGCGGTTCGGCCGGCAATTGAGCGCCGCCATGCGCGAGACCTCCGGTGTGCGCCGCTTCGGCGCTGCGGCGCTCGACCTCGCCTATGTCGCCGCCGGACGCTATGAGGGCTTCTGGGAAGAGGAGCTCTCGCCCTGGGATCTCGCCGCCGGGCTGCTGCTGGTGAAGGAAGCCGGCGGCTATGTGAGCGACATGAAGGGCGGCCAGACCATGCTGCAGTCCGGCTCGATCCTCGCCAGCAACGGCTCGCTGCACGCTCCGCTCCAGGCGCTGCTCGGGAGCGTCTGAGCGCGGCGCGCAGAGGTCGAGGCGGCGGTCGAGTCGGGACCGACGATCTCTTGATGGGCGGGAAAACCCAAAGCGTGCAGCGGCTTGCGCTGTCCGGAACATCGTTGTGGGTTTTCAAGGGGATGCGTTATAGTTCCGCATCGTCTTCGACAGGGATGTCTCGCGGACAGGCAATGATGACGCTCCGGGCTGGTCGACGCGCCGTTCAACTCAGTTTCGCCGCGCTGCTCGGCGTCGCCGGCTCGGCCTTGCCGGCCGCCGCGCAGAGCTATCTCGCGGACAGCAACAACAGCTCGGTCACCGTCGATTACAGCGTGCTCGGCCAGCCGAACCCGGCCGGCGCGCCCGGCATGGTGACCCGCGCGCCGCTGCCGATGGGCGCGCTGCCTGCGGCAAGCTGCAATTGCGGCGCGGCGCCGCTCGGCGTGATCGCTTCGGCGCCGCAGCCGACCTTCAACAGCCCCTATGGCAACACCCAGGCGATGCAGGCGCCGGCGGTGCCGCCGGGCTTCCTCACCTATGCCCAGGCGGTCGGCGCCGGCGGAAGCAGCTCCGGCCAGCGCGTAGTGCTGCGGGCACCCGGCGGAACGTCGGGTGCGAGCATGGCTGCCGCGCCGTCGACCGAAGGCGTCACCTCGGCGTCGAGCGCCGCCGCCGCGCCACTGGCGCCAACCACCGAAACGGCGAACGAGGCCGGCGCGACAACGGGCACGAGCGCGCCGCTGCCCGCGACCACGCAGACCCAGACCGCCAATGCCTCCGGCGCAAGTTCGGGCGAGGCCACGGCTCCGAGCACCGGCGGCGAGACCGGCACGGCTACGCCGCCCAGCCAGCCCGACCAGATGCCGCAGAGCGTGCCCTCCCCGGTCGAGCAGCCGGCCACGGGGCAGAACGCCGCGCCGACGCAGCCGACCGAGGGAACCACCGCGGCGCCTGCCACTGAGAACGCGCCGGCGGCGGCGACGCCTGCGAACCCGCCGGCCGCACCTGCCGCGCCTGCGACTCCGCCGGCCGCGACCGCCGACAACAGCGCGGCGCAACCGGCACCCTCCGGCAACGACCAGCAGGCCGCGGTGACGCCACCGGCCCCGGCGAGCGCGCCCGCCGCCAATGCCCCGGCCACCGGCGGCCTCCCCGCGGGCGCGACGCGGATCCTCTACACCAGCGATGCCGACGACGTTCCGGGCAATGCCACGGCCGAGCTCGACAAGATCGCCCAGCAGATGCAGGCCGACGAGAACATGCGGGTCCAGGTCATGGCCTATGCCGCCGGGACCGAGGACACCGAGAGCAAGGCGCGCCGCAAGTCGCTGGCCCGCGGCCTCGCGGTCCGCAGCTACCTGATCAAGGCGGGCGTGCGCTCGACCCGGATCGACGTCCGCGCCCTGGGCTCCAAGGCGGAAGGCGGACCGGCCGACCGTGTCGATATCATTCCGGCCTCGTGACCCCCGAACAGATAATGGGCGCGGGGCCGCCATCCCGAGCTGACATCGAACTCGACACCTCCCTTGGACTCCAGCGATAGACAGAGCCCATGAGTCGCCCAACACGCCAGCTCATTTGGATGATCATCGGCCTCGTCGCCGCCGGCTTCATCACCGTTCTCCTCTGGGACCGCATCCTGACCGCGTTCTGGCATAACGCGCCGCTGAACGCCTTCATCCTCGCAGTGCTCGCGGTCGGCATCGTCTATCTGTTCTGGCAGGTGATCCGGCTCAACTCCGACATCTCCTGGATCGAGAACTTCCGCACCGGCGGCCATCGCCTCTCCACCGCACAGCCGCGGCTGCTTGCGCCGATGGCGGCGATGCTGAAGGACAAGACCGGCGGCAAGTTGACTCTCTCCGCCTCCTCGATGCGGACCCTGCTGGACGGCATCGCCTCGCGCCAGGATGAGAGCCGCGAGATCTCCCGCTATCTCGGCAGCCTGCTGATCTTCCTCGGCCTGCTCGGCACCTTCTGGGGACTGCTCGGCACCATCAGCGCCGTCGCGACCGCGATCACCGAGATGAAGGTCTCCAGCAACGGCGATCCCGCCAGCATGTTCGAGAGCCTGAAGCAGAGCCTGGAAGGCCCGCTCTCCGGCATGGGCATCGCCTTCTCGGCCTCCCTCTTCGGCCTCTCGGGCTCGCTGCTGCTCGGCTATCTCGACCTGCAGGCGGGCCAGGCGCAGAACCGCTTCTTCAACGAATTGGAAGACTGGCTCTCGGGCCAGACCCGGCTCTCCGCCGGCGGCCCGCTGATGGAAGGCGACACGCCGGTGCCGGCCTACATCCAGGCCCTGCTGGAGCAGACCGCGGAGAGCCTCGGCGAGCTGCAGCGCACGATTTCGCGCTCCGAGGAAGGCCGCCATCAATCCGCCGCAAACTTCAAGCTTCTTGCGGACCAGATGATGGCCCTGACCGACCAGCTCCGCACGGAGCAGCAGCTGATGCAGCGCCTCGCCGATTCCCAGGGCGAGATGCGGGTCTTCCTGCAGCGGTTGGGCGAACTCGGCGCCAGCGGCGGCTTCGGCCTCGACGCCAACAGCCGCAACCACCTCCGCAACATCGACGGCCTGCTGAACCGCCTCGCCGAGGATCTCGCCCAGGGCCGCACCATCGCCGTCCAGGACCTGCGCTCGGAGATCAAGGTGCTGACCCGCACCATCGCGGTCGCCGCCGGCCTCGAACGCGGCCAGCAGTAGGGCCGCACCATGGCCATCAGCCGCCGCGCACGCCATGTCGAAGCCTGGCCCGGCTATGTCGACGTGCTCTCGACGCTGCTGATGGTTATCGTCTTCGTGCTGATGATCTTTGTGGTGGCGCAGCTCTATCTCAGCCAGGCGCTGAGCGGCAAGGACCAGAGCCTCGCCAAGCTCTCGCAACAGATCGCCGAGCTGAGCGACATGCTCTCCATGGAGCGCGGCAACTCCCAGCAGCTGAAGGTGCAGCTCTCCCAACTCTCCTCGGCGCTGGCGAAGTCGACCAAGGATCGGGATACCCTGCAGAACCAGCTGACCGTGGTGATCGGCGAGCGCGACACCCTGAAGGCCCAGCTCGGCGACGCCCAGGCGAAGGCCGCCCTCGCCGACGAGAAGCAGAAGCAGCTCGAGGACGCCTATAAGACCATCGAGGCCGACAAGGAGAAGGTCACGGCCCTGCTCTCCGACATCGCGGCGCTGGAGAGCCTGCGTGACGATCTCCAGAAGCAGAAGCTGGCCGCCGACGAGAATGCGAAGCAGATATCCGACCAGGCCCAGGCCCAGGTCGAGCTCCTGAACCAGCAGATCCTGGCGATGCGCGACCAGCTCGCCCAGATCTCGGCGGCGCTCGACGCCTCGGAGCAGAAGAGCAAGGAGCAGCAGGTCCAGATCGCCGATCTCGGCTCCAAGCTCAACGCCGCCCTCGCCTCCAAGGTCGAGGAACTGGCGCGGTATCGCTCCGAGTTCTTTGGGCGCCTCCGCGAGGCGCTGGGCGACCGGCCGGACATCCGCATCGTCGGCGACCGCTTCGTGTTCCAGTCGGAGGTCCTGTTCCAGAGCGGCTCGGCCGACATCGATCCCGCCGGCCAGCAGCAGCTCGATCTCCTGGCGACCACCCTCATCCTGATCATGAAGGAGATCCCGGACGACCTGAATTGGGTGCTCCGGGTGGACGGCCACACCGACAAGCGGCCGATCTCCAGCTCGAGCTACGCCTCGAACTGGGAGCTCTCGACCGCCCGCGCCATCGCCGTCGTGAAGTACCTCGCCAGCAGGGGCATCCCGGAGAACCGCATGGCCGCGGCCGGCTTCGCCGAGTTCAGCCCGCTCGACCCCGGCGACAGCGAGGACGCCTACACCAAGAACCGCCGCATCGAGTTCAAGCTGGACCAGCGGTGACGCGCTGGCGCATGAGCTGCGCCGCGAGATACCAAAGCACTGCCGCCAGCACGATGGCACCGCCGGCCAAGGCCGCGGGGCCGGGGCGCTCGTCGAACAGCAGCCAGACCCAGACCGGCGCCAAGACAACGTCGAGCATGCCGATGAGCCCGGCCTCGCCAGAGGGGATGTAGCGGCCGCCGACCAGGAAGAGGACGTAGGCCCCGGCGGTGGTGGCGATGCCGAACATCGCCAGGATGACGAGCTGGTGCGGGTCGGGGACCTGTGCCGAGGCGAGCGGCCAGAACAGGATGGCACAGAGCAGCGCGCCGCCGCCGTTGACCGGCGCCATCTCGAGCGACGGATACCGCCGCGCCATCACCAGCTGGACGCCGAAGGTGAAGGTCATCAGCAAGGCCACCGCATCGCCGAGCGCATCGTCCAGCGTGGGTGCCGCGCCGGCCATCAGGGCGATGCCGAGGAAGGCGACGCCGCTGGCGATCATCATGCGCCGACTGGGTCGCTCGCCGTTCCAGAGGAAGCCGATGCCCGCGGCGATGAAGGGCACGGTGGCATAGACGATCATCACGTTGGCGACCGTGGTCAGCTTCACCGAGACCACGAAGGACGTCATCGACACCAGCGCGATCGGAATCGCCACCAGACCCGGACGCCCAAGCCGATGGAGCGCGCGGAAGGTCCGCCCCCGGTGCCAGGCGATGACCACCACCGCCAGGGCCAAAGCCGAGAAGACCGAGCGCCAGGCCACCATGGTCCAGAGGTCGAGGTCGAGCGCCCGGACGAAGACGCCGCCGGTGCTCCACAGTACCGCCGCCGCGGCGACCAGGGTCGCTCCGTAAGACCGGCTTCCGACCCAGGACATCTTCCCCTCCCCCTCGCTGCAGCGACTATAGAGCTAGCGCAGGGCGCGGCCAGTATCTGTCAGGATGCCGGCCGACGCCCGGCGTCGTAGCCGTAAGAGAGCGCATGGTAGAGCGGCTCGGGGCAGATCAGCCGCGACGTGCCTGCGGCCAGCAGGGCGGCTGCCATCAGGGGCATCGCCATGCCTCGGTCGCTGGTCATTTCCAGCACGATCACGAAAGCCGTCAGCGGCGACTGCACCACGCCCGCGAAATAGGCGACCATCGCCAGCAGGGCCACGGCCTGCACGTTCGCCTCGGGCAGGATCGCGTGCACGATCGCGCCGAAGGCGGCGCCGACCGAGAGCGAGGGCGAGAACAGGCCGCCCGGAATGCCGCTGACGGAAGAGAGCAGGGTGGCGACCAGCTTCGCCGGAGCATACCAGAGCGGCGGCAGCGCGCCGGTCTCGAGCACGGTCCGGGTCTGGGCATAGGCGGTGCCGTTGGCGAAACCGGACGTGGCGAGCCCGAGCGCCGCCACGATGAGTCCGCAGCCGGCGGCAAAAAGCAGCGGCCGCCGCCGCGCAACCCCCAGCCAGCCGCCGCGCGCGGTCGACACCACGATGACGCCGCGGCTGAAGAGCCCGCCCAGAGCGCCGCAGAGGACCCCGCAGACGACGACGGCGATCCAGTCGGTCACGTCGGAGAGCTGGGTCGAGACCTGGCCGAAATAGCTGTAGTCGCCGATGAAGGCGAGGCTGGTGAGGCCGGCCAGGATCACCGCTGCGACCACCAGGACGTTCATCCGCCGGTCGAAGGCCTTCGCCATCTCCTCGATCGCAAAGACGATGCCGGCCAGGGGGGTGTTGAAGGCACCGGCAACACCCGCCGCGGCGCCGGCCAGGATCAGGCCGGGCTGCCGTCCGATCCCGGCGAAGCGGCCGATCGCGAACATGATGGCGGCGCCGACCTGGACGGTCGGGCCCTCGCGGCCGGTCGAGGCACCGATCGCGAGGCCG
>DATKNM010000234.1:0-6156 GCA_035541335.1 Binatia bacterium | reverse complement strand
GGCTCGCCGCTCCGCGCCACCATGCGCTTCAGCAAGCCGCCGAGGTCGGCGCCGCCCTCCATCTTCAGGATCCGGCCGGTCAGCATCAGCGCCCAGGTGGAGGCGTTCACGAAGAGCGAGTCGGATTCGCCCAGGTGCTGGCCGAAATCGGCCTCGCGCAGCTTGTCCTTGATCAACTGGTTCGCCGTCTCGGCATCCGGAATGCGCAGCAGCGCCTCGGCGAGACACATCAGCACCACGCCCTCCTTGCTGGAGAGCTCATAGGCATGCATGAAGGCGTCGATGCCGCCGCCGCCCACGCGGTTGGCGCGCACTGCTTCCACGAGCTTGCGCGCCCGGGCGGCGATCCGGTCCTGGACCTCGGCGGGGAGATCGGCCCCGATCAGCAGGTTATCGACGACCGCGGATTCGTCGGCACGATAGAGCGCCCGCAAGCGCCGGCGCAGCGGACCGGCTTCCGCCGGTTCCTGGTCGAGGATCATGGCACCGCCAAAAAGTCAGGCACGGAAATCAGCCGCTTCATTTGCGCTGACCGGGCGCGGCGGTCAAGGGTGGTGCGTGCCGCATGGCTCCGCAAGGGCCCGAGCGTCGTTCGGAAGGAGAGCCAGCGAAGAACGGCTTCAGCAGCCCTTGTCGGTGGCGAGCCTGGTGAGCTGGGCGTTGCGATCCTGGAGGGCTTTGAGCTCGATGCTCTGGGCCTTGCCCTTGTCGTAGGCGACGAGGGTCGGCGGGAAGAAGAAGGCGTCGGCCGCCGCGACTTCGGCGTTGCCGGCCTTCACGTGGTTGCTCTCCCGCACCAGGCGCGCTTCCAGGTACTGGTTGCCATTCAGCTCCTTCAGGAGCGCAGCACAGGACTTGTCGGCGTCGGTGGCCTGGATGGTCGCCACGGGGGCGGCCGCGCGGCCCGCGCAACCAGCGAGCAGGACCGCCGTCACCAGGGCCGCTGCCGTGCCGAGGATCCGTTTCGTCGTCATGGGCATCGAAGTTTCCCCCGGGGTCAGCAGCCGCGATCGGCGGCCATGGAGTCCAGATGCGCGTCGCGTGCCTTCAGCGCCTCGATCTCGATCTCCTGCGGGGTCTTGGCGCTCTGGCTCATCCGCGACTCCTGGGTCGCCGCCAGTCCGGGCGGCAGGAAGGGGATGGTCCGGGCCATGAGGTCATTGTCGGCGCTGTGGAGCTTCGCCTGCTCGACGCCGCGGGCCAGTTCGGCCTGCTGGATCCGCTGCTTCTCCGCCCGGATGTCCTTGCAGGAATAGTAATGATCGTAAACCCAATCCACGGGTTCGGGATTGGCATCCCGGCCGGCGCAGCCGGCCAGGAACAGGGCCGTCCCCAGCAAACCCCACGTTAAAACACCCCGCATCGCTTCCCCCGCTCGGCGGATCGGTTCGTTCATCATTTTACGCAAGAAACCATCCCGCCACAATGGCGAATCTGCCCCTGGAATCAGAGGCCTGCGGCCAGTTTCTCGCGGATTTCCCGAACCGCGGTGGCAATCTTCAGCTCCAGGAGCTTGGCGCCCAGGTCGGCGGTCGCCTTGGCCGGATCGCCGATGACGCCGTTCTTGGAGCCGTCGGCATTGCCCGCACTGGACTTCAGGAGCTCGGTGCGGATCCCGTCCGGCCGGATCGCCATCAGCTGCGAGGTATCGGCCAGGGCGGCATGGACGCCGATATCGGCATCGGTAAACCCCTGGGACTTCAGCCATTCTTCCTGGCCGTTGCGGGAATAATAGTCGCCGGCCTGGATCACCCGGACGCCCTTCGCCTTCAGCTCGGCGGTGAGCCTCTTGGCGACCGCCTCCTGGGGTTTCTGGTTCGGGCCGGAATCGCCGAGGAACACGACCGCCTTGAACCCCTCGGCTGCGAAGCTGCGCACGGTCGATTCCAGGACCTGCTCATAGACCTTGTCGGGGAGGCTGATGCTGCCCGGGAAGCGCATATGCCCCTCCGGCGGGTCCCAGCTGCCCTCCGGCACATAGGCGAGCACCGGGGCCACCAGCGTATTGCCGAGGCGGCGCGCGATCTCCTGCGCGGTGTAGCGGACGATGTAGTTGTGCTTGCCCAGCACCATGTGCGGGCCGTTCTGCTCGGTGCCGCCGGTCGGGACGATGATGGTGGTGGCGCCCGCCTGCATCCGCGCCTTGATCTCGGGCCAGGTCAGGTCCTCGATCATCACCACGCCGGAATCGGCCTTCGCGACGGCGATACGTGCGAAGCCGGCCAAAGCCGTCAGCAGGATGAGGGCGATGCCCAGCGCGCGGGCCGCCGCCCGGAACCCTCTCACGCGACCTTCGCCGGTTTCATCCAGCGACGCAGGATATTGGTGATGGGGCGGAAATAGAGCGCCGTCAGGCTGTGGAAGCGCACATGCTCGCCGTCGGAAAGGCCGAGCTCGAAGGTCTCGCCCCGCTGCGGCACGTAGAGCGTGCCGAACATCGTGTCCCAGAAGGAGAAGATGAAGCCCATGTTCTTGTCGAAGTGCCTTGCCTCGCGACTGTGATGGACTTGATGCATCCATGGGCTGACGAACACCTGACTGAGGACCGGCCCATAGCCCAGCGGCACATGCGAGTGGCGGAGATTGAAGCCGATCACGTAGAACGCGAACTGCACCACGTTGATCCCGTACATCCGGAGCTCGGGATGGCCGCCGCCGCAATAATAGCCGATGACACCGGCCAGCAGCGCGGTGCCGATGGCGGTGATGTTCATGGTCATGAAGAGCTCGAAGGGATGCACCCGATAGGCGGTGATCGGCGTCATCACCTCCGCCGAATGGTGCACCTTGTGGAACTCCCAGAGCGCCGGGATGCGGTGGAAGAGATAGTGCACGTAATAGAGCATGAAATCGATCCAGGCGATCTGCGCCAGGGTGACGAAGGCGAGCGACCAGCCTTCGGCGGCGTTCCAGGGATGCGCCGGCGCGCCAAACTGGGCGATCAGCACGTCGGTCACCCCGTCGGTCAGCGGCGTCACCAGCAGCGCCACGACCGGAAAGAGGATGACGTAGAGCACGCGATCCACCAGGAAGAACTTGTAGTCGGCGATCGCCGACTTATGGAGATAGATCTTCTTCGGGAAGAGATAGCCGAGCAGGCTGTCCGGAACCGATTCCGGCTGGCTCCGGCGCAGATAGAGATAGACCGGGATCGCCAGCAGGAAGGCCGAGGCGAGGTAGCCGAAATAGATCCGCTCGTTGTGATCCACGACGTAGCGGAACGGATCGATCAGCGCGAGCCAGGCCTTGTTCAGCAGATCCACAGCTTGAAGCCTCGAAGCTTGAGCCTTGAGGTTACCACACCTCACCACCGTCGATCATGACGGCGGGGCGACTAACGATGTGTTAACCCTCGACCTTGCCTTGGGCCGCCCCTAAGCGGCACGTCGTCGCACCGGCGTGGCGGCGATCTCGATCCCAAGGGTGTCCCGGAGGCCCGCGGCGCCCTTCGCCGTCACCAGGAGCGCCCGGCTGTCCTTCACGCGGGCGACCCAGCCCTGGTCGAAGCAATGGCTGCAGAAAGCAGCGCCGACCGCCCCGGCGATATGCGGACGCCGCTCGGTCAGATCGATGCAGACCCGGCAGAAGCAGCGCCGGCGCTTGCCGATCGCATGAAGGTCGATGCCGAGGCCGGTGAAGAAGCGGGTGCCGCGCCGGGTCACCGCCGCCGCCTCGTCGTCGAGGTCGAGATAGCGCTCGCGCACCAGGGCATCGGCAACCGCGACGCCGAGGCAGCCGGCGAGATGGTCGTAGCAGGTGCGGGCCTCGCGCATCACGCTGTCGACGTAGGACGGCAGGCGTCGCGGCGGCAGCGTGCGGTTGCCCGCCACCTGGTAGATCGTTTCCAGCATGCGCGCGACGTCGCGCGAAGCGAGCTTGTAATAGCGGTGCCGGCCCATGGCCGTTACGGTCACCAGCTCTGCCGCCACCATGCGCGCCAAGTGGCCGCTGGCGGTCTGCGGCGTGACGCCGCCATGCCAGGCGAGATCGCTGGCGCTGAGGGATTCGCCGTTGAGGAGCGCGGTCAGCATGTTGGCCCGGGCCGGATCGCCGACCAGCGCACCGATCTCCGCCATGGAGACGCCCGAAGGCACGGGCGAAATCGGGGTTGTGTTCATTTCCTGAAGATAGGCGCGAGGCGCCACCCTGTCATCCCGCAACGCTTCGGCCAAGGTCGAAATGTGGGCGCCGGATCTATTCCGGGTAACGGCCGGCCACGTTCTGGTCGTAATCGACCAGCGCACCGGTCATGACCCCGGATTCGGGGCTCAGCATGTAGGAGACGAGGCCGGCGAGCTGGTCGGGCTTCACCAGCTGGCCCATGGGCTGCTCCGCCTCGACCGCGGCGAGCCAGCCTTCCGGCCGGTCATGGAAAGTGCGCTGGGTCTGGTCCTCCTGGGGCGTGTCCATCCAGCCGACATTGATGCCGTTGCAGCGGATGCGCTTCGTCGCGAAGGCGTTGGCGGTGTTGCGCGTCAAGTTCGCGAGCGCCGCCTTCGAGGCCGAATAGGGCGTCAGGTACGACTGCCCGACATAGACCACCATGGAGAGGATGTTGACGATGCTGCCCGGCTTGCCGGTCTCGACGAGATGCTTCACGACGCCCTGCATGGTCAGGAAGGGACCGCGGGCGTTGACGGCGAAATGCTTCTCCCAGGTCTCGATGCTGGTGTCGAGCAGCGTGCCGCGGCTGGTCTCGGCGGCGGAATTGACGAGGGCGTTGACGCTGCCGAATTGCTCGATCGCCTTGGCAATCAGGCGTCGGCAGTCATCCGGATTGCCGACATCGGCCTTGATGAAGATACAAGGTGCGCCGAGATCCGAGACAATCTTGGCCGCCGTCGCGCCCTTCTCGGCGTTGCGGCCGCCGATGACGATGCTCTTCGCCCCTTCGCGCGCGAGGCGCTTCGCGATCGCGAGGCCGAGGCCCTGGCTGCCGCCGGTGATGACCGCGCGGGTCTCCGCGTGCTGCATGATGATGTTCCCCTGGAAACTTTCGAGTGAATTGCCGCCGTCACGCCTTCGCGTAATAGCCTTCCTTGACGCCGCCCTCCGCCTTGTCGAGCACCTGCGGATAGGGATAGGCGAGGCCGACCAGCTGGCGGATGAACGGGCCACCGGCCTCGATCACTTCCGGCCGCACGCCGGCGATCTGGTCCTCCAGCGGCTTCACGAATTTCGGCAGGTATTCGATCAGCAGCCCGACGCGGTCGGCCTTGCTCTCGTTGGGCATGGCGCAGTGCCAGCAGAGGCCATAGAAGACGGCGACGTCGCCCGCCTTCCCGGTCATGCGTCGCGTCTCCGGCGGCAGCTTCGCCGGCTCGTCGGGATAGCGCCCGAGCTTCTGCGTGCCGGGGACGATGGCCGTGGCTCCATTCTCTTCGGTGAAGTCGTCGAGCAGGATGGTCGCCTGGCAGTTCAGCGGGAAGCTCGGGTTGATGTTAGTCGGGAAGCTCGCGCGCTTGTAGAGATCCCAATAGGGGTAATCGACGTGGAGCTCCTGCCCCGGCCCGCCGGGCAGCAGCCAGTTGGCGGCGATCGAGCCCAGGATGAACTCGTCGCCCAGGAAGGCCTTCACGATCGAGACGATCGGCTCCCGCTTCAGCATCGCGACGAAGATCTCGCCCTTGTTCAGGAGGTTCCAGACCCGGCGCTGCAGATGCACCTTGTCCTCGTGGTGGCCGTGGAAATGCGTGACCTTGTCGGCGCCGCGCGTGCCTTCCGCGATGATGATGTCGCGCGCCGCCTTCACCTCCGCCGGCGTGAAGACCTGCGGCAGGATGAAGTAGCCGTCGCCCTCGAGCATGATGTCGAGGTAGCGCCGGATCTCCGCGGCGGTCGGCGTAGCGCCGGTCGTATCCTGAGGTGACGAACCGTCCATGGCTGTTCCTTCGCCTGTTCCGGCAAAGACTGGGCCTGCCGGCCCAGGGCCGTCAAGCCGACCGGCCAGAATCAGCTTCCCCGGCCCCGGCGAAAGTGACACAACCGGAAACCGGTGCGACCGGTGCGACCCCCGGGGAGGACAGCGCCATGCTTGCCAAGCCAGAGTCCGCCTGTTTCCTGATCGCCGACATATCCGGCTACACCAGCTTCCTCGCCGGGGTCGAGCTCGACCACGCGCATGACATCATCGCCGACGTGATGGACACGGTCCTG
>DATKNM010000233.1:0-11563 GCA_035541335.1 Binatia bacterium | reverse complement strand
GCCGCCTTCTTCAGATCGAACAGACGGCCGTCCCAACTCGGCACCTGAACGCCTTTGAAGCCGAGACCGGCCGCCCATTTGGTGATCTTGTCCCAAGAATTGAACGGCGCCTTGTCGCCGGCGAACTGGGCCAGGAAGATCGCCGGGCCTTTGATGGTCTTCATCGCCATTTGCTTCCACTCCCCTGACTATCGGCTCGATCACAGATAGCTGTTCACCAGATTCTCCAGGTATTCCTGCTGTCCGGAATGCGGCCTGGGATCGGCATTGCCCTGCTCCACCTTGGCCGCGAGATCCGCCAGCGAGCGCTGGCCGGAGAGGATCGCCTTCCCTTCCGCTCCATCCCAGCCCGCATAGCGCTCCTTGACGTAGCGGTCGAGCGCGCCGTCCTCGATCATGCGGCCGGCGACCGTCAATGCCCGCGCGCAAACGTCCATCGCCCCCATATGCGCATGCAGGAGGTCCACCGGCTCCAGCGACTGCCGCCGGATCTTGGCGTCGAAATTGAGGCCGCCGGTCGTGAAGCCGCCGGCCTTCAGGATGTAGTAAAGCGCCAGCGCCATGTCCGAGACGTTGTTCGGGAACTGGTCGGTGTCCCAACCGAGCTGCGGGTCGCCGCGGTTCATGTCGATCGAACCGAAGATTCCGAGCGCCGCGGCGAGAGCGATCTCCTGCTCGAAGCTGTGCCCGGCGAGCGTCGCGTGGTTGTTCTCGATGTTGACCTTGATCTCCTTCTCGAGCCCGTAGGCCTTCAAGAAGCCGAAGACGGTCGCCGTGTCGAAATCGTACTGGTGCTTGGTCGGCTCCCGGGGCTTCGGCTCGATCAGGATCGTGCCCTTGAAGCCGATCTTGTGCTTGTGCTCGACCACCATCTGCATGAAGCGTCCGATCTGGTCGAGCTCGCGCTTCAGGTCGGTGTTGAGCAATGTCTCATAGCCTTCGCGCCCACCCCAGAGAACGTAGTTCGCGCCGCCGAGCTCATGGGTCGCGTCGAGCGCGTTCTTCACCTGCGCCGCCCCCCAGGCGAACACTTCCGGATTGGGATTGGTCGCGGCACCCGCCATGTAGCGCCGGTGCGAGAACAGGTTCGCCGTGCCCCAGAGCAGTTTTACCCCGGTCTCCTCCATCTTCTTGTGGAAGACCTCGACGATGCTGCGGAAGTTGCGGTTGGACTCTGCGAAGCTGGCACCTTCCGGCGCAACGTCGCGATCGTGGAAGGTAAAGAACGGCACGCGGAGCAGGCGGAACAGCTCGAAGGCCACGTCGGCCTTCATCCGCGCCATCTGCATTGGATCGCCGTCTCCGAACCAGGGGCGGTCGAAGGATTGGCCGCCGAAGGGATCGTTCCCCTGCCAGCAGAAGCTATGCCAATAGCAGACCGCGAAGCGCATGTGGTCTTCCATGCGCTTGCCCAGGACCTTGGCATCGGGATCGTACCATTTGAAGGCCAGCGGTTTCTTCGATTCCCGGCCCTCGAACGGAATGGGATCGGAGATCGGAAAGAATTTGGCGAGGGGCGCGTTCATGTCATGGCTTCCTTCAGACGGGGATAGAGAGAACGGTAACGGCGGTAGATCGGTTCATATTGCTCGACCAGCGCCGGGTCGGGCGCGATCGTTTCGATCCGCTTCGGCGGCCGGCAGACTTCGGACGGGCTTTCGCCGGTCGCAGCCATCCGGCCGAGGCGTGCGGCGCCCAGCGCCCCGCCCGCCTCGCCCGCGTCCAGGCGATGCAGCGGCAGATTGAGGACGCTGGCCAAGACCGCAAGCCAGAAGCGGGATTGCGAGCCGCCGCCGATCGCATCGGCTTCCTTGATCCGGGTTCCCGCCTCGGTCAGCGCCGCTAGGCAATCGCGAAACGCAAAGGCAACACCCTCCAGCACAGCCTGGGTGAGATCGCGCCGCTGGGTGTCGTGCGAGAGGCCACAGAACGCACCGCGGATGTTCGGATCATTGTGCGGCGTGCGCTCGCCGGAAAGGTAAGGCAGGAACTGCACCGCGCTCGGCGATCGCGGCGCTTGGCCGAGCTCGCCCAGCAGCTCCTTCTCATTGCTCTTCGCAGCCTTCGCCCACCAGGAAAGGCATGACGCCGCGGAAAGGATGACGCCCATCTGGTGCCAGGTCTTGGGGATCGCGTGGCAGAAGGCGTGGATCGGCAGGTTGCGATTGGGCGCGAAGCCCGCGGTCGTCGCCCAGAGCACGCCCGATGTGCCGAGCGAGACGAAGGCGTCGCCGGGATGGATCGCGCCGAGGCCGACCGCGCCGGCGGCATTGTCCCCGCCGCCGCCCGCGACGACCGGCGCCTTCGCCATGCCCCAGCGTTGCGCAAGCTCGACTTTGAGCGTCCCGGAGACCGCGTTCCCCTCGACCAGCCGGGGCATTTGCTTCCGGCTCATATGCGTCGCGGCGAGCAGATCCTCCGACCAGTCGCGCTTGCCGACGTCGAGCCAGAGCGTGCCCGAGGCATCGGACATCTCCTCGACCATCTCGCCGGTCAGGCGATAGCGCAGATAGGCCTTGGGCAGCAGCACGGTTGCGACCTGCCTGAAGATCTCCGGCTCGTGCTTCCGCACCCAGAGCAGCTTCGGCGCGGTGAAGCCGGGCATCGCCGGATTGCCGGTAAGGCGCGATATCTCTTCGAACTGCGCCTCGATCTCCTTGCATTCCGCCTCGGAGCGCCCGTCGTTCCAGAGCATGCACGGGCGCAGCACCTTGCCGGCAGCATCGAGCAACGTAGCGCCGTGCTGCTGTCCGGAAAGGCCGATCCCCCGCACCGCCGCCATCTCCTTCGGCGCCTGGTCGCGAAGGCGGTCCAATGTCGACAGCGTCCCCTGCACCCAATCCTCGGGGTTCTGCTCGGACCAGGTGGGATGCGGGCGCGACACTTCCAGCGGAGCGCTGGCGCTCGCGATTACCCTGTCGTCGGCATCGATCAAGATGCTCTTGACCGACGACGTGCCGAGGTCGATGCCGATGAACAAACGCTCCTCCCGTGCGGTCTTGTTCTTGGCGATGCCGCGACCGCTGCGGCGTAGGCCGTTAAGGCAGATTGTCCCTGACAAAGATGTCGATCCGGATGCGCTCCTGATCGGCAATGATCGGCTGTTTCAAGCCGCCCGCCATCAGCACCCGAGCCGCGGACCGCGCTTCGTGGCCGGCATCCTGGTTGATGACGGCGTCCATCGTGCCGCGCATGAGGAAGCGGCGCGAATGTGGCGTCAGCTCGTGCCCGACGAAGATGACATCCTTGGCGAGCCCCGCGCCTTCCAGCGCCTCGGCGATGCCGCGATTTCCGGCGCCGGCATTGTAGACGCCGACCAGCCGGCCATGCGCCGCCAGAAGCGTTTCGACGACGCCACGGCAGCGCTCCGCTTCGTCCCGGCCCTCGCGCACCGGCAGAATCTCCAGCGCCGGATATTCCGAGGCCAGCACTTGCTGGAAGCCACAGATGCGCTCGGCGTGATCCCGGAGCGAGAGGCTGCCGGCGAGGATCGCCACCGGTCCAGCGCGTCCGCCGGCGAAGCGGCCAAGCAAGGTGGCCGCGGTGCGGCCCGCCGCCGAATTGTCGATCCCGACGAAATGCGCACGGCGCGAGCCCGGCACGTCGGAGACCAGGGTGACGACGGAAACGCCGCGCGCATCCAGGTCGTCGATCGCTTGGCGCACCATCGGATGGTCCAGCGCCACAACGGCGACGCCCTCGTAGCTGTCATCAATGCCGTCGAGCGTCCGCGCCAGCGCAGCCGGGTCGAACACATCGGTCCAGATTACGTCGGCGACGGCGCGCTCACCCGCGAGCCAGCTCCGCGCCTGCTCGACCTGGTCGGCGAGCATCCGCATAAAGGTGTTGTTGCCGGCGGGCAGAATGAAGCAGAAGCGCTGCTGCGAGCGCCGCGCCAGCCGGACGGCGAAGGGATCGGGGGTATAGCCGAGCTTCTCCAGCGTCTGCTCGACCAGGACCACAGAGCGGGAACTGACACCGGGACGCCGATTGATGACCCGATCGACGGTAGCGAGGCTGACGCCCGCCTCGCGCGCAACATCCGACAAGGTCATGCGGATCGGCCGCTCAATCATATTGATACTGTGCGGAGAGGACTTGAGGTACGCAAGTCAATTTGCTAGAAGAGGCGTCAGAAAGCGATCGCAACGGAGGCGCAAAGTGCGCTGCAATGGAGGTGCTGCTGAAAAAAAGGGCCCGCCGGCCGCGATCTTCGCCCTGGGGAGGGGCTGCGATGTGACCGGCGGTGCCGAGCGCCGGATGGGCCAGCGCTCTGGGGACCCTGCCCCAAACACGTCCAGCCGATGAGGGGAACACGGGCGGGACGCGGCTTCCGAACCTCGATGTTGAGAAGTTCATCCTACGTCCCACTCTTTAACAATGCATTACCAGCGTGCCGCCGTGGAATGCACCCCGTGCGTCAATATCACCCCACAACCCATTTGCCTTAAAGCATTCGTAATGATTCGCGTCGCATCCGCGTCTGACGACCCAATAAGAATTTTCGCGGTCAGTGCGCGGCCGCGGTGGGAATCGCCGGCATCTTGCCGAGGATGATCATGCCGAGGACGTCGTCCTTGGTGACGTCCTGGGTCCGCACCGTGCCCACCATCTTGCCGTTCTTCATGACGCTGATGCGGTCGGAGAGGTCGAACACATCGTGCAGGTCGTGACTGATCAGGAAGATCCCGAGACCTTCCTTGCGGAGTTGGCGGATGAGCTCGTGCACGCCGCGCGCTTCCTGCACGCCCAAAGCCGCGGTGGGCTCGTCCATGATCAAGATACGCGCGTTGAAATGTACCGCGCGCGCAATCGCCACCGACTGCCGCTGTCCGCCGGAGAGCACCGAAACCGGCGCATGGAACTTCACGAAGTTTGGATTGAGACGCTTCATCACCTTGCGGGTGGCGTCCTCCATCGCCGCCTCATCCAGCAGCCCGCCCCGCTGCACGATTTCGCGCCCAAGGAACATGTTAGCGCAGGCGTCCAGATTGTCGGCCAGTGCCAGGGTCTGATAGATGGTCTCGATGTTGTAGTTCCGCGCGTCGCGCGCGTTGTGGATCGGCGCCGGCTTGCCGTTGATCCAGATTTCGCCGGCATCCGCATGATAGGCACCGGACAGGACCTTGATCAGGGTCGATTTGCCGGCGGCGTTGTGGCCGACCAGCCCGACCACCTCGCCGGGATAGAGGTCGATCGTGCAATCGTCGACCGCACGCACGCCTCCGAAGCTCACGGATATATGCCGCATCTCGACCAAAGGGGGGGTGGACTGTGCGCCGTCTGCCATGTTCCTGCCCTCCTTGTCAGACGCTGCGCCGGCGCTGATAGAGCTGGTCGATATAGACCGCCAGCACCAGCACGAGGCCCGTGACGATGTTCTGCAGCGAGGCGTCGAAGCCGAGCAGCGACATGCCGCTCTGCAGGCTCTGGATCACGATTGCCCCGACGATCGCCCCGGAGATCGTGCCGGAACCGCCCGCAAGCGAGGCCCCGCCGATCACCACGGCCGCGATGGTCTTCAGCTCGTCATTGGTGCCGATCGAGTTGCCGGCCGATTGCAGGCGCGCCGAGCCGATCACCGCCGCGATGCCGCAGAGCGCACCCATCAGCACGAATACCCAGAAGGTCATGCGGCGGATGTCGATGCCCGCCAGGTTCGCCGCTTCCGGATTGCCGCCCATGGCGAAGACGTAGCGCCCGAAGCGCATGTTGTTCAGCAGGGTCGAGACTGCGACCGCCAGCACCAGCACGATCAGCACGGGGATGGCGATGCCTTCCGAGAGGTGCAACCCGCCGTCCGGGATCGGCCAGCCGTTGGATTCCGCCAGCCGTCGCGCCGCCACTTCCGGCATCTCGTAGGCGTTCATCGTCGCCGCGAAGGCGAGCACGAAGAGGCAGGTGCCGCCCACCACCAACGCCTCGGCCCAGATGGGACGCACCGGAAAGCCGAAGCGGATACGCTGGCGCCGCTGCCGCTGCGCGGCGATCGCCACGATCACGACGGCGATGGCGGCGGCGACCCAGCTCCCGGTCTCACGCAAGGTGCCGTAGACGCCGCCGCCCAGCAGCATGAAGGTCTGGTCGAGTGGGGCGACGGTCTGTCCATAGGTCACCCACCAGGCACAGCCGCGCCAGATGAGGAGGCCGCCCAAAGTCACGACGAAGGACGGCACACCAAGATAGCCGATGATATAGCCGTTGAGGGCGCCGAGCATGGCACCGAGCAGGATGCCGGCCGCGACCGTGATGATCCAGATCGTCGGATTGCTGAAGCCGACCAGCGGCGGCAGCCAGAACGCCTGGATCACGCCCATCACCATGGCGATCACGCCGAGCATCGAGCCGACCGAAAGATCGATCTGCCGGATGATGATCACCAGCACCATGCCGATCGCCATCACGGCGACCGAAGCCGTCTGGTTGCCGAGATTGTAGAGGTTGCGCGGCGTGATGAACTTGCCGTCCGAGGCGATGTGGAAGCCGACCCAGATCACGATCAGGCTGGCGATCATCCCGAGCAGCCGCTCGTCGATCTCGAGGCGCGCGAACAGGCGGCGTATCGGGTTCATGGTCGAAAAATCGATCCCCAGAAGACGCGGTGTCCCGCGTCCATGTTAGTGTAGCAGGTGCTGGAAAGTCATGCTCCAACCCCGCCCTCCCCGACCGCGTCGGGGAGGGTTGGGCTGGAGAGACGACCGCGTCAGCCTAGGGTTACTTGCAGACGGCGACCTTGCCGGCCGGCACACCCTGGCAGACCTCGTCCTTCTTCACCCAGCCGGCGTCGATCACCACGTTGAGGTTGTCCTTGGTGATCGGCTGGGGCTTCAGGAAGGTCGTGTACATCATGTTGCCACCCGGGCTCTTGAACTGGACGGTGCCCGGAATGTCGGCAAGCTTCGTGCCCTTGGCGAGCTGCACGGCGATTTCGCCGGCGGCCTTGCCGAGCTCACGCGCGTCCTTCCAGACCGACACGGTCTGGGTGCCGAGCGCGACGCGGTTCAGCGCCGCATGGTCGCCGTCCTGGCCGGAGACGGGAATGCCGGCCAGGCCCTGGGCGGTCAGCGCCGCGACCACGCCGCCGGCGGTGCCGTCATTGGAAGCGACCACCGCATCGACCTTGTTGTCGTTGGCGGTCAGGATCTGCTCCATGTTCTTCTGCGCGTTCTCGGGCTTCCAGCCGTCGGTGTACTGCTCGCCGACGACCTTGATGTCGCCCTTGTCGATCGCGGGCTTCAGCACTTCGAGCTGGCCCTCATGCAGGAAGTCCGCATTGGGGTCGGTCGACGCACCCTTGATGAACACGTAGTTGCCCTTGGGCTGCACCTGGAAGACGTACTGGGCCTGCAGCTTGCCGACCTCCTTGTTGTCGAAGGTCAGGTAATAGGCGCCCGGATTCTCGATCAGGCGGTCGTAACCGATCACGGGGATGCCCTCGTTCAGGGCCGCGGTGATCGCGGGCTCGATCGCCTTCGCGTCCTGCGCCAGCACGATCAGCGCCTTGGCACCGCCGGCGATCAGGCTCTGGACGTCGTTCAACTGCTTGGTCGGATCGCTCTGGGCGTCGGCGCTGATGTACTTCGCACCGGCTTTCGCGAGCGCGGCCTTGATCGCCGCCTCGTCAGTCTTCCAGCGCTCTTCCTGGAAATTGGACCAGGATACGCCGACCACCAGATCGTCGGCTTTGGCCGAGCTGATCGCCGAGCCGACGATGGTCGCGGCCAGTGCCACAGCCGGCACGGCCCACCGCAAATAACGCTTCATGTCATTCCCTCCCTTGGATAATGCCTGCTCGCCGGACCACGCTAACCGCCCACGGTTACGGCCTGACGGTTCATTCACAGCCCGTTATTATCTTCGAGCATTGAACTTAATTTGCTGTGGAACACGGCGAAGCGTCAAGCGAATTTCAACCGCACCGGCAAATCGAACGCTTTCCCTTGGCGAATGGCCCGCCGCTTTCGCGTCGCAACATGCTCGCTTACCAGGGGAAAATCGCTGATCCAAATCATGCGGCGGGAAGATGTTCGGCATTGACAGACATCAGAAGGTCTTTCATTTGTTTCGAAGCTGAACAAAAGCTCCTCCGCCGCCAAGCAATTGCACCGATGAATCGAATCTCACCCGAATATGCCGGCTCGCCGACCCGGGACCGCATCCTGAATGCACTGCGGGTCCACGGGCCCCAGGCCCGCGTCGACCTCAGCGCCATCGTCGAGATGAGCCCGGCGACCGTTTCCGGCGTCACCGGCGAGTTGGTGCGCGCCGGCGCGATGCGCGAGGTGCTGGAGCGCGATCCTTCGGAATCCGGGCGCGGCCGCGGCCGGCCGAAGGTCACGATCGAGCTCGTGCCGCAGACCGCCCATGTCGTCGCGGTCAAGCTGTCGATCAACGAGGTCCAGGTGGCGCTCGGCGACTTCACCGGCGGCACGGCGCTCACCGAGACCCGCGCGGTCGACACCCGCAGCCTCAGCGCCGAAGGGCTGGTCGAGGTCCTGGGCGAGGCGATCGCGCGCTGCCGCGACAAGATGGCGCCCGGCTATGGCCCCTGCCTCGGCATCGGCCTCGCCATCCAGGGCCTGGTGCGTGACTCCGACATGATCGCGTGGAGCCCCGCCCTGAGCGTCCGCGACGTGGACATCGTGCGGCCGCTGGTCGAGCGGTTCGGCCTTCCGGTCTATGCCGCCAACGACGCCAACTGCATCGCCCTCGCGCTGCGCAACCGGCCCGAGTTCCAGTCGGTCGACAACATGGCAGTGCTGATGCTCGGCACCGGCGTCGGCATGGGCCTCATCGTCGGCGGCAAGGTCTATGACGGACGCACCGGCGCCGCCGCCGAGTTCGGCCACACCAAGTACCAGATGGACGGCCCGTTCTGCCATTGCGGCCGGCGCGGCTGCATCGAGAGCTTCGTCGGCGACTATGCGCTCTATCGCGACGCCCGGGCCATGCTGGACCTGCCGAACACCGACGCCCTGCATCCCTCGGAGGAGCAGATGCAGGTGCTCTGCGACCTCGCCTCGCGGGGCGATCCGGTGGCGCTCGGCCTTTTCGAGCAGGCGGGTCGCGCGCTCGGCTTCGGCCTCACCAACCTCATCGCTCTGATCAGCCCCAGCCTGATCCTCGTCTCCGGCAGCGGCGTCCGCGCCTACGAATATTTGGAACCCAGCATGCGCGGCAGCCTCCGGGACGGGCTCGTGGAGACGCTGCTCGCCAATACCCATATCCGCCCCTATCCCTGGAACGAGGATCTGACGCTGCGCGGCATCACCGCCCTGGTGCTCGGCAGCGTTCCCTACCAGCCGAACTGATCCGCCCACCCACCGCGTACGAGCGGCGCTGACAACCCCGGTGGCAGCGTATAGTCTCGCCCGCAGCGTCCTGCGGAATGTATGACAATTCGGATGGAGACGGAGATGGCGGAGAAGAAGCGCATCGGGCTGATCGGCGTCGGCCTCATGGGCTATGGCATCGGCAAGAATCTGGTGACCAAGGGCCACGCGCTGAAGCTGCTGGCGCACAAGAACCGTGAGCCGGTCGAGAAGCTGCTGAAGCTCGGTGCGACCGAGGGCAAGACGCCGCGGGAGATCGCCGCCGAGAGCGACATCGTCTTCCTCTGCGTCACCGGTTCGCCCCAGGTCGAGGATGTGGTCTATCGCAAGGACGGGCTGCTGGAAGGCGTCCACAAAGGCCTGATCGTCGCCGATTGCAGCACCGCGGAGCCGAGCTCCACGCTGAAGGTCGCCGACGAGGTTCAGAAGAAGGGCGGCCGTTTCGCCGACACACCGATGACCCGCACTCCGGTCGAAGCGGAAGCCGGCAAGCTCGGCCTCATGACCGGCGGCGACGATGCGACCCTCAAGGAACTGCGCCCCATTCTCGAATGCTTTGCCGACACCATCATCCATGCGGGCGGAGTCAGCGCCGGACATCGGCTGAAGCTGATCAACAATTTCGTGGCGCTCGGGACCGCCGCCGTCGTCTCCGAGGCGGTCACCGCCGCCGCCAAGGCCGGCGTCAACCTGCAGTCGCTGTTCGACATCGTCGCCGCCGGCGGCGCCAATTCCGTGATGTTCCAGCGCCTGATGAAGGTGCCGCTGCAGAACGACGATACCGCGCTCAAGTTCGCCATCGCGACGGCGCGCAAGGACCTCCGCTACTACACCAATATGACGGAGCAGATCTCGGCCACCTCCTTCGTGGCGGAAGCGGTACATCAGAGCTTCATCCTCGCCGAGAACATGGGCTATGCGCAGCGTTTCGTGCCGCGCATGGTCGACTTCCTGGCCGGTCTCAACGGGATCGACCTGCACAAGAAATAAGCCCGCCACGGCTTCGATTCGGAGGGCGGCACGCGTCCGCCGTGGCTTTCGCGCAAGCAATACGCCCTTGACACTCCAGGCCCGGCTTGGTCGGATGCCGGGCCGGCGTTCGGTCGGGATGGGCGCCCGCTTCCGCTTGGAACGGGCTCGGACCGCGTCGGATGCGGCTCTCGGCAAGCGTGTGTTGGGGACGAATATCTGCCGCAATGCCGAGGGAACAGCGAGTCGCGCGGCGATCGCGCGCCAGGCAGAATATTCCATGAAGACGATGACAGGAGGGAATCGATGAAGATCCGTATGGCGGCCGTGGGGCTGCTCACCTTGCTGGCGGTTGCCGGCTGCGGTGAGAAGAAGGAAGACCAGGCGGCGCAGAATCAGCAACCGGCCGCCAGTCAGCCGGCCCAGCCGGCGACCACCCAGCCTGCGGCCAACGCCCCGGCGGCGGCAAGCGGCGACAAGATCGGCAACTGCGATCTCACCGGCAAGAAGGGCGAGACTCCGATCACGCCGGCGGTGGCGGGCCAGTTGACGGTCGAGACCAATCTTCCCGGTCCCGGCTGGTACAACGGCGACACGCCCGACAGCATCAAGGACGGCTACGAGTATTGCTTCGCCGCCAACATCGCGCACCGGGCGGGTCTCGACAACCTGAAGGTCGTGAACGTCGCCTGGGACGCTCTGGTCGCCGGCCAGACCAAGGACTTCGACCTCGCGCTCTCGCAGATCTCGATCACCGACGAGCGCAAGAAGGTGGTCGACTTCTCGATCCCCTACTTCTCCTCCGACATCGGCGTGCTCGCCAAGAAGGGCGCCTCGATCGACGAAACCTCGATCAAGAAGGCGAAGATCGGCGTGCAGCAGGCGACCACTGGCGCCGACTTCGTCGCCAACACGTTGAAGCCGGAGACGCCGGCCAAGGTCTTCCCGGACACGCCGTCGATGTTCACGGCGCTGCAGGCGGGCCAGGTCGACGTCGCGATGACCGACACCTCGATCGTGCTCGCCCAGGCCGGGCAGTCGAACGGCCAGTTCGCCGTGGTCGGCCAGTACAACACCGGCGAGACCTACGGCGCGCTTTATCCGAAGGGCTCGGCGAACGAGGACGCGATCAACAAGATCATCAAGGCGCTCGAGGACGACGGCACCTTGAAGACCTTGGCGGCGAAGTATCTCGCCGCCGCCTGGGGCTCCGATCCGACCCAGGTCCCCTACTTCAAGCCCTGATCGCGGCATGACCAACG
>DATKNM010000232.1:0-2686 GCA_035541335.1 Binatia bacterium | reverse complement strand
CCGCTATCCCGGCATCGACCAGCGGCCGGAGCTGGACACCAGCCTGACCGCGAGCCAGCTCGTTTCCCGCGTTCCGCTGTTCGCCAATGTTTCGGAACAGGCGCTGGCGCGGATCTGCCGCGTGCTGCGACCGCGCCTGACACTGCCCGACGAGCGGATCGTGCGGAAGGGCGACCGCGGCGATGCCATGTTCTTCATCGCCTCGGGCGCGGTCAGGCTCAGCCTGCCCTCGGGCGAGGCGATCGAGCTCGGCAGCGGCGAGTTCTTCGGCGAGCTGGCGCTGATCACCGGCCGGCCGCGCTCGACCGATGTGATCGCGCTCGGCTTCTGCCAGCTGCTGGAACTGCGCGAGGCGGATTTCCGGCGCCTCCTCGCGGAGGATGCGCAGATGAAGGCCCATATCGAGGGGATCGCCCAGCAGCGCCTCGGCAGCATCACGGCCGCCGCGAAGTAGCCGCGACAATCCGCGCTTTTTCAAGTACTTGGCGCCCCTGGCCGGGTTCCGGGCGCGGTGCTATAAGCGTGCCGCACAACGCATTCGGGTTCCCGGCCGTCGTCCATCAATATGTATGGCGGGGAATATCGAAATCAGCCCATATCCATGAGAGGCAGAGGAGAGAAACGCCATGAACCTGGAACAGGCCCGGGCCCTGGACAAGAAGGCCTTCCACAAATTCGCCGGCAAGCTGAAGCCGGAGACCCGCAACTTCATCGACGGCAAGTTCGTCGCCGCCAAGAAAGGCCGCACCTTCGAGACCGTCAATCCGGCGACCGGCGAGGTGATCGCCAGCGTCACCCGCTCGGACGCGTCCGACGTCGATGCCGCCGTCAAGGCCGCGCGCAAGGCGTTCAAGTCCGGCGTCTGGTCCAGGATGGCGCCGCGCGACCGCATGGCGGTGATCTACAAGTTCGCCAGCCTGATCGAGGAGAACGCGCTCGAATTCGCGCTGCTCGACACCACCGACATGGGCAAGCCGATCAGCGAGATGCTGAACATCGACATCCCCGGCGCGGTGATGACCTTCAACTATTTCGGCGAGACCGTCGATAAGATCGAGGGCCAGGTCACGGCGACGGCGGCGACCGAGTTCCACTACATCCTGCGCCAGCCGCTGGGTGTCGTGGGCTGCATCGTGCCCTGGAACTATCCGCTGATGATGGCGGCGTGGAAGACCGCGCCGGCGCTCGCCGCCGGCAACTCGGTCATCCTGAAGCCGGCCGAGCAGTCGCCGCTCTCCGCCAACCTGATGGCGAAGCTGTTCATGGAGGCGGGCGGCCCGGCCGGCGTCTTCAACGTGATCCACGGCCTCGGCGAGGAAGCCGGCAAGGCGCTCGCCTTGCACATGGACGTGGACAAGATCGGCTTCACCGGCTCGACCGAGGTCGGCAAGCTGATGATGGTCTATGCCGGCCAGTCGAACATGAAGCGCGTCACCACGGAATGCGGCGGCAAGACCCCGCAAATCGTGACCGGCGACGTGCCCGACCTCGACACCGCCGTGCAGTACGCCGTCAACGGCATCTACGGCAACCAGGGCGAGGTCTGCAACGCCGGCTCGCGCCTCATCGTCGATCAGAAGATCCACGACGAGTTCGTGGCGAAGTTCCTGCAGAAGGCCAAGGCCAGCTTCAACCCCGGCGACCCGCTCGACCCCGCCACCACCATGGGCCCGCTGGTGACCCGGGAGCAGCAGAAGCGCGTCCTTTCCTACATCGACATCGGCAAGAAGGAAGGCGCCAAGGTCGCGCTCGGCGGCGGCAAGCCCAGGGGCATGGATGACGGCTGCTACGTCGCGCCGACCCTCTTCACCGGGGTCAAGAACGACATGCGGATCGCCAAGGAAGAGATCTTCGGCCCGGTGACCGGCGTCATTCCCTACAAGAAGCTGGATGACGCGATCGCCATCGCCAACGATTCGATCTACGGCCTCGCCGCTTCGATCTGGACCTCGGACGTCTCCACCGCGCACAAGGCGGCGCGGGACATCGAGGCCGGCATCGTCTGGGTCAACTGCTTCGACCACGGCGACATGACCTCGATCTGGGGCGGCTTCAAGCAGTCCGGCATGGGCCGAGACAAGTGCCTGGAGACCCTGACCACCGTCACCCAGACCAAGTCGGTCTGGATGCATCTCGGCTGAGCGACACTTAGAAGCGTTCGGAACTCAGCGGGCGGAATCCACGGGTTCCGCCCGCTTTTTATGTCGACGGACGCTATCCGGCGTACCATCATGTGAAATCCCGCGTGTGAATCCTCCGGCGCCGCATTGCCGCCATGCGCGCTGCGCGGCGTACGCTTAGGCTTTGTTAATCGGTCCGCGCAAGGATGCGCCTCGCCGCGGACGTCGGGGAGCGACCGCGCCTTCTGATCCGAACTCCATTGCGCGGGGCCACATGTTTCGCTCGTCCGTCTCGAAGCTCCTGATCACGATTCAGGGCGTCATTCTCGCCAGCCTGCTCGTCGCCACCGGTTTCATCGCCTGGAGCGGCTTTGCCGACTACCGCACCGCCAGCAAGATCCAGAACGCGACCGAGACCGATCGCGTGCTGTTCCAGACCATGCTCGACGTGCGCAGCCAGGCGGCCAAGTTCACCGGCATGCTGCTGAAGGACGGCGATTCCCACGAGGAGATGCAGGCGCTGCGCGACAAGGTCGCCGCGAGCTTCCAGGCGGCGAAGACCGAGA
>DATKNM010000231.1:0-2587 GCA_035541335.1 Binatia bacterium | reverse complement strand
TCGAGAAGGAGATCGCGGCGGAGAAGCTGAAGGACGCGATCAACTATCATCTGAAGCCGGCGCCGATCGCGGTGCTGGCGGCCGAGGTGGCGCCCGCGGAATTCCACGCCCGCTTCTCGGCGACCGGCCGCGCCTATCTCTACCGCATCGTCAATCGCCGCGCGCCGCTCTCGCTCGACCGCGGCCATGCCTGGCTGGTGAACGCGCACCTTGATGCCGCGGCGATGCATGCCGCCGCCCAGGTGCTGATCGGCAAGCACGATTTCTCCACCTTCCGCGCCTCGCTCTGCCAGGCGCAATCGCCGGTGAAGACTCTCGATCGTCTCAGCGTCCACCGCATCGCCGAGGAGATCCAGATCATCGCCGAGGCCCGCTCCTTCCTGCACCACCAGGTCCGCAACATGGTCGGCACGCTCAGGTTGGTCGGCGAAGGCAAGTGGTCGAGAGCGGACGTAGAGGAAGCGCTGGAAGCCAAGGACCGCACCAAGGGCGGCCCGACGGCGCCCCCGGACGGGCTCTATCTGACGCGGGTACGCTACGACGCTGACTGATACTCAGCCGTCATCCCCGCGTTAGGCGCGGGGATCCACGCCTTGGGCCGCGCATGATGGAAAGGCGTGAATGCCCGGACCAAGTCCGGGCATGACGGAGTGGTGACAGGTGCTCGTCTCTAAAACCACGCCCGCCCTCTTGCGAGAGCGGGCGCCTTAGTCACTTCACTCTAAGCGGCATGCGCGCTGCCGTTCGCTTTCGGCCGGTCCGCGGCGACGTCGGCGACCGGCTCGCCGGTCTTCTCCGCGAGCAGGACCGAGAGCAGGGCCTGCATCACGTTGCCGCCGCCGCCGGTGGCGCCGCTCGCAGCGCCGCCGCCGATCGCGATCCGCGGCACGATATCGACGCCGGATTTCTCCAGCGCCTCCGCGAAGCGGTCGGCGATCTGGCGGCTCAATTGGTAGCGTGGGCCGCCCGAGGCATCGACCTGCTTGGCGATCGCTTCCGCCTCGGCAAGACCGACCTTGGTCACCCGCTCGGCCTCCGCGCTCGCCAGGGCCACGATCTTCTTCGCCTCGCCTTCGCCGAGCAGGCGGATGCGGTCCGCCTCGGCTTGGGCGAGGGTCCGGGTCTGCTCCGCCTCCTGCTGCGAGCGGGCGAGGCTGGCGCGGCCGTGGTTCTCCTGCATCTTGATCGAGAGCTCGCTCTCCGTGATGCCGGTCTGCTGCTTCGCCCGCGCCTCCATCTCGCGCAGTTCGCGCTCCTTCTGGGCGGCGATCGCCTGCCGCTCATAGGTGCCGACCTGCTCGTCGGCGATCTGCCGCTGGCGGAGCTGGGTCAGGATCTTCTCGATCTGGTCCCCGCCGCCGGCGCCGGGCGTGCCGATCAGCACCTCCTGGAGCTCGAGGTTGTACTGGGCGAACTTGCCCTTCATCTCCTCGCCGGAAGTGCGCTGGATCTCGGCGCGCTCCTGCAGCAACTGGATCAGCGTCCGGGTCTGGGCCACGTTCTTGAAATAGGCAGAGACCATCGGGTCCAGCGTCTGCTCGACCAGCTTCTTGATGTCGCCGAAGCGCTGCACCACCAGCGGCGCCTTCCTATAGTCGATGTGCACGACCACCGACAAAGGCAGCGTCGGCTCGAACGCATCCTTGGTGATCAGCGACACTTCCGCCAGGTTCTCGTCGTATTTGTGCGAGCCGGTGGCGGCATGGTCCCACTTCAGGATGAAGTTGGTCGTGGGCACGGCCAGCACCTTGCCGGCATAGGTGTTGAACGCGTACTTGCCGGGGAGCAAAGGCTCGGCCCAGACGCCGCGCTTGCCGCGCTCGACGAGCTCGCCGTGGCGGTACTCGGCGCCCGACGTGTCCTGGCCGTCATCGCCGGTATAGGAGACGACGACGCCGACATGGCCGACCTCGATCACCGTCTTCTCGATCCGCTCGGCGGTCGCGAACAGCCGGTTGATGTAGTAGGTGCCTTCCACCAGCACCTGGAGCTGGCGGCCGCGGCAGCCGCCGGCGGCGAGGAAGCGCTCCGGATCCTGGAAGTTGTTGTGGAAGGTCGCGGCCTTCATGGGATCGTCGCCGACTGTCGGCGCGATGATCTGGCCGGCGGGCAAAGCAGGCCCGTCATGCACCGTCACGACGCCGATCGAGTCATTGGCGTCCTTGATCACCACGGGCTCGAAGCCCATGCGCTCCTCCAGGAGAGCGCGCATGCGGTCGAACAGCTCCGCCTCGCCGCGCTCGAGCTCCAGCGCATGCACCTCGTCATGCGTCAGGATCACGAACTGCGCCAGGTTGATCGCATAGGTGCCCTCGCGCAGGATCTTGCGCTGCGGGCCCTTCTGGCCGCCATTCGCCAGGAAATGCGCGACGTTCTGGAAGTCGTCGGCCGTCACGTTGGAGGCCAGCGTCTGCGTCGCCGGCAGCGGCGCGCCGTCGCGGGCGAAGACATAGCCGATCTGGCCCTGCGGAATCGTCACCAGCGCCACCCTGTGCAGGCGATACTGGAACGGCAGGAAGAAGTGATAGCCGCCGCGCAAGACCTGCGGTTGATAGCCGGCCTCGCCGCGCAAGGCGATGAAGCCGCC
>DATKNM010000230.1:0-6499 GCA_035541335.1 Binatia bacterium | reverse complement strand
GCGACCGGAAACCATGGCGGCGCTTACGGACCAGCTTCGAAGGCTGATAGGTACGCTTCACGACGATAACTCCGCGGAAATTCAGCAGTTTGGAATTGCGCGGGGTGTATAGAGGTTGACCCCCCTCAAGTCAATCCGGCCGACCCCCCCTCGGGAGCTGGGCGCAAGGCTAGGGCGCATGCCTGGATTGCGCCTTCCGCGCCCCGTCGAAGGAGTATTCGTTGCTGGATTTGACGCTGTCCAGGACGATGCTGGAGCGGACGGTCGCGACTTCCGGCGCCCGCATCAGGTTTTCCGCCAGGAACTCCGAGAAGCCCTTCAAATCGGCGACCGCGATCTTGATCAGGTAGTCCGCCTCGCCGGTCAGCGCCTGGCATTCCAGGATTTCCGGCAAGGCTTTGACCCGGCGATGGAAATCCTCCATCCCACCCTCGCTATGGATCTTCAGGGTCACCAGGCAATAGGCGGTGAGGCCGATCCCGACCCGCCGGGGGTCGAGCACCGCCTGGAAGCGCTGGATGTAGCCCTCGGCGATCAGGCGGGCGACCCGCCGCGACACCTGCGATGCCGAGAGATGCACCATGTTCCCGAGCTCCACATTGGAGAGCCGCCCGTCATGCTGAAGGGCTTCCAGGAGATGGAGGTCGTAGCTGTCAAGGTCCGGTGCACGATCCATGCACGCAGGATACCCTGTCTGCAGGATTGTCGCAATATTCGTGAATTTCGAGGCTAGAACGCAGGAAACATGCGGGTTTTTCGCACTATATTGCCCTGAAAGGGGTTCAGCCCCAAGAACAGGTTCTGGGCGGAGTGCGATCATGAATGCAGTGGATCTCAGCGCCGGGCGCGCGACGGCATCGGATATCAATCCGATGGGGACGCGGGGCTTCGAGTTCGTGGAATTCGTCGCGCCGGACCCGCAGGCGCTCGACCGGACGTTTCGGCTCCTGGGTTTCGCGCCGATTGCGCGTCACCGATCCAAGAACGTCACCCTCTACCGCCAGGGCGAAATCAATTTCATCCTGAACGCCGAGCGCGAGGGCTTTCCGGCGGAGTTTGCCGCCGCCCACGGCCCCGGCATCTGCGCCATGGGGATCCAGGTCGATGACGCGCCGGCGGCTCTGCGCCGTGCCCAGGCCCTGGGTGCGAACGTGCTCCTGAGCCATGCCGGGCCGATGGAGGTGACCCTGCCTGCAGTCGAGGGGATCGGCGGCAACCGCATCTTCTTCATCGACCGCTTCGGTGACGAGGGTTCGATCTACGACATCGACTTCCGCCCGCTGCCCGATGCCGAACGCCATCCCAACGGCGCCGGCCTCGCCCGGGTCGATCACCTCACCAACAATGTCTTTCGCGGCCGCATGGATTTCTGGGCCGGCTTCTATGAGCGGCTCTTCAACTTCCGCGAAATCCGCTATTTCGACATCGAGGGCAAGCTGACCGGCCTGAAGAGCCGGGCGATGACCAGCCCCGACGGCAACATCCGCATCCCGATCAACGAATCCGCCGACGACAAGTCCCAGATCGAGGAATACCTCCGGGAATACAAGGGCGAGGGCATCCAGCACATCGCGCTCTCGACCGGCGACATCTATGCGACGGTCGCGCACCTGCGCGCCAACGGCGTTGCGCTGATGACCCCGCCGCCCGCCACTTATTACGAGATGCTCGGCCAGCGCCTGCCGGGCCATGGCGAGGACGTGAAGAAGCTGCAGGAGCTCGGCGTCCTGCTGGACGGTTCGCCGACTCACGACGGGAAGCGCGGCGGCCTGCTGCTGCAGATCTTCACTGAGACCATGGTCGGCCCGATCTTCTTCGAGATCATCCAGCGCAAGGGCGACGAGGGCTTCGGAGAGGGCAATTTCCGCGCGCTCTTCGAATCGATCGAGCGTGACCAGGTGCGCCGCGGCGTGCTCAGCGACAGCGTGGCCTGAGGCGGAGAACGATCATGAAGCAGGATCTTTATCCCGATCTGCGCGGCGACTATTCCAGGATGGCGCCCGACTACACGATCGATCAGGACTGGCGCCGCTATACGGCGGCGGAGCACGATCTCTGGCGCCAGCTCTACGCGCGCCAGGCAAAGCTCCTGAAGCGCTATGCGGCGCCGGAGTTCTTCGCCGGCGTCTATGCGCTCGACGCGGCCAACGGCATTCCGCGCCTGGAGCAGGCGTCGCAGCGCCTCGCCGATGCGACCGGCTGGCGTCTCGTCGCGGTGCCCGGCCTCATCCCCGAGACCGATTTCTTCGCGCATCTCGCGAAGCGGCAATTCCCGGTGACGGAGTGGATCCGCAAGCCGGAGGAGATCGACTATCTGGTCGAGCCCGACATCTTCCACGACTTCTTCGGCCACGTGCCGCTGCTCTTCAACCCGGTCTTCGCCGACTACATGCAGGTCTATGGCGAGAAGGGGAAGGAGGCGGCCCGGCTCGGCACCTCGAAGATCCTGGTCCGGCTCTACTGGTACATGGTGGAGTTCGGCCTGATCCGCACCCCCGGCGGCCTGAAGGCCTACGGCGCCGGCATGCTCTCCTCGGCCTCGGAAACCCGGTTCTCGATCGAAGACAAGAGCCCGCACCGGATCGGCTTCGACCTCGAGCGCGTGATGCGCACCACCTATCGGATCGACGATTTCCAGGAGACCTATTTCGTGCTGGACCGCTTCGAACAGCTGTTCGAGGCGACCGGCCGGGATTTTGCCCCGCTCTATGACAGGATCGCGACCCTGCCGGAGATCGCGCCGGACACGATCCAGCCGGGGGATCGCGTGATCACCCGCGGCGACGGCAGCTGGAAGCGCCGCCGCCTGCGGCACGCCGCGGCTTAGCGCCCTCGCGCTACCCCGAGGTTTCGTGAACCTTCTGCTCCGGCGACAAAATCCCTGGAACAAAGCGATAACTTCGGTGTATTCCCCTCAGCCGATTAGAATCGTTCAAACTTTGGTGACTGGCGCCTCGGCCGCCGGCGGCTAGAGTGCCGCCGGGAGAACGAGCATGTCGCCGGAAGCCGCCGGATTCGAAGCTGCGTCCGAAGTCATTGGGGAAGCCGGAATGTCCGCTGCCGAGACGCCGACCCGCTGGACGCCGTGGCGGCTCTGGCCGCTGCTGCTGATCGCGGCGGCGGTGACGCTGTTCTTCGCGCTCGATCTTCAGCGCTATGTCAGCCTCTCGATGATCCAGGCGCGGCACCAGGAATGGCAGGCCTATGTGCAGGCGCATTTCGCGCTCGCGCTCGGCATCTTTTTCGTCGGGTACATCGGCATCATCGCCCTCTCGATTCCGATCTCGACCTGGGTGACCCTGGGCGGCGCCCTGTTCTTCGGCGCGGCCGTCATCATCCCCACCGTGGTCTGCGCCGCGACCATTGGGGCGACGCTGACCTTCTTCGCCGCCCGGACCTCCATCGGCGATCTCCTGGAGCGGCGGGCCGGACCATGGTTCGTGCGGCTGGAGAAGGGATTCCAGCGCGACCAGTGGAGCTACATGTTCTTCCTCCGGGTGACGCCGATCTTCCCGTTTTTCGTCGTCAACCTGGTGCCCGCCTTCCTGGGTGTGAGCCCGACCTGCTTCATTGTGGCAACCTTCTTCGGTGTGATGCCCGTCACAGCGGTTTTCGCCCTGACCGGGGCTAGTATCAGTGACGCTCTCGAAGCCGGAAGCGCCATCACGATCGCGAACATCTTGTCACCCAAGATCATCGCCGCCCTGATCGGCCTCGGCACCCTGGCCATCACGCCGGTGGTCTATCGCTATATCCGCCATAAACGCGCATGAACGGGATCCTCCGCTGCGGCATCTGCGTGATCGGCGCCGGCGCGGGCGGCCTCTCGGTCGCGGTGCGGCCGGGGGCCGGTCCGCTGGCCTTCGCCGGGGCGGCGCGCTATCATTCGGGCATCGCCAGCCGGAGCACCGTGTTCCGCGCCATGGCTGGAATCGGGCCGGTGATCGCTCCTCGGACCGGCTTCGCTGATCCGGAACAGATCGCCATCGGAGCACCCGCTGCGGGGGTGGCGCCGACATTTTCCGCCGATCGAAGCGCCGATTCGGATTTCATGGCCGAGCACATGTGGATGGAATGCAGGGTTGCATCCGTTCCACCCCGGCAGCAGGCATCTGAGACGGAGAGATGAGCCGCCGTAACATCATCACCGAGATCCCGACCACTCTTCCGCCGGTCGCACAGCCGGCCGGGGAGCGGCCGGCTGTTGCCGAACGGGATCGGGGACGCATCGAACTGCCGGGCTTCGGCCGCGGCCTCTCGGCGCGCGTTCTCGCCTTGACGGTGGTCTTCGTGATGCTGAGCGAGGTGCTGATCTACGCGCCTTCGATCGCACGGTTCCGCCTCGATTGGCTGGAGGAGAAGCTGGCGAGCGGCCATCTCGCCACTCTCGCTCTGGAGGCGACGCCGGATTACATGATCGATCCGCAGCTCGAGCTCACGCTGCTGCAGCATGCCGGCGCGCGCCTGGTCGCGCTCCACACGCCGGACGGCAAGAATCTGATGCTGCGCGGTGCGACCGCGGCGCAGGTCGTGATCGATGCGACCATCGATCTCGACGACCAGCGGCCCTGGACCTCGATCGGCGGCGCCTTCGGCACGCTCGGCCACGCGACCAACCGGGTGTTGCGCGTCATGGGGCATTCGCCCCGGGCGCCCGACACCGTGGTCGAGGTGGTGCTGGACGAGGGGCCGCTCCGGCAGGCGATGATCGCCTATTCCTGGCGCGTGCTCGGGCTCTCGATCGTCATCTCGCTCATCACCGCGACCCTCATCTTCCTCGCGCTCCAATGGTTCATCATCCGGCCGATGCAGCGCATGACCGCGGAGATGGTGCGCTTCCGCGGCGATCCCGAGGCGCCCTTGGATTCCGGCCTCTCCCGGCGCAGCGACGAGATCGGTATCGCCGAGCGGGAATTCGGCCTGATGCGCCAGGAAGTGCGCCGCGCGTTCCAGCAGAAGGAGCGCCTGGCGGCGCTCGGCACCGCGGTCAACAAGATCAACCACGATCTCCGCGGCATCCTCTCGACCGCGCGCCTGGTGGCGGACCGTTTGACCGGCAGCGGCGATCCCGAGGTACGGAAGGCGGCGCCCGCGCTGGAGAAGGCGCTCGACCGCGCGGTCGATCTCTGCTCCGATATCCTGAATTTCACCCGCGAAGGCCCGCCGCGTCCGGAGCTGACCGAATTCCCCTTGGGCGAGCTCTGCGCCGAGGTGAAGGAAAGCCTCGCTCGGCATCTTCCCGAAGGAAAAGCGCTGGAAACCGATTTCGAGCCGGGCTTCGCCATCGTCGCCGACCGCGGCCAGCTCTTCCGCGTGGTGCGCAATCTCGGCGAGAACGCCCTGCAGATGGGCGCGCAACGGGTGACGGTCCGCGGCCGTCGCGGCAACGGCAAGGTCGAGATCGAGGTCGAGGATGACGGGCCGGGCCTGCCGCCCAAGGCCGTCGACAACCTGTTCCGTCCGTTCCGCGGCTCGGCCCGGGTCGGCGGCACCGGCCTCGGCCTCGCCATCGCCCGCGAGCTCGCGCGGGTCCAGGGCGGCGATCTCAGGCTCGCCGCCAGCGGCAAGGACGGCGCCAAGTTTGCGATCGAGCTTCCTGACCGGGTCTCCGCCTAGCCTCGGATCTCGATAACCCGCTTCGGAGGGGTGCCATGGACGCAGCGCCGAGATTCATCTGGGGAGCCGTGCTTGCCATCGTGGGCATCATCGGGCTCGCCGTCGCTTCGCGGGCCGAGAGCGCCGGTGTCTATGCTATCGGGCTTCTCTGCTCCCTCTTCTGCGTTGCCCTCATGTTCGGCCTGATCACCGAGGCTTTCGACCGACCGGACAAGGGCCGGGAGGCCGAAGGCGCGGCATTGCCTTTGGGGCCGTTCCTGCGTAATTTCAGCCGCATTCGAGCGCAGGGCTACGAGGTGATGAGTTCCATGAATGCAATTGAAAAGTTCGTAACCGGCGGATTAATTGGAATATTTGCCGTCATTTCGCTGTTCGTGGCCGCGCGCCATGGCGAAGGTGCCTCCTACTGGGGTGGACTCGCCGTCTTCGCATTCTTGATCGGACTGATCTTCTACATGATCAGCAGCGTGAAGCACGGCGCTGACGAGACGCACTGAGCGCGCTCCGTCTTCAATCGATCTGCAGCACCAGCGCCTTCAGATAGGCGGATTCCGGCAGGAACGGATGCACCGGGTGATCCGGCGCGGGGCCGGTCGCATAGAGCTGCCGCGCGCTGCGGCCGCCTTCATGGATGCCGCGCGCGACCTGCTGGGCGAACTCGTCCGCCGGCATGTTGTGCGAGCATGAGGCGATGAACAGCAGGCCGCCGGGTTCCACCGCCTGGCAGGCGAGCCGCGCCAGCTTGCGATAGGCCTTGCTGCCGACGTGGAAGTCCTTCTTCGACTTCACGAAGGCCGGCGGATCCGCGGAGACGATGTCGAAGCGCCGCTTCTCGTTGAGCAAAGTCTCGAGCGCCTCGAAGGCCTCGCCGCGCTGGACCGCC
>DATKNM010000229.1:0-18196 GCA_035541335.1 Binatia bacterium | reverse complement strand
ATCTCGAGGTCGAGCGCGCCCTCGCCCTCGACCCGGGCCAGCATCTCGACCTTGATGGTCTTATTCGTCATGCGCTTCGCTCTCCCGGCGGAACGGCTCGGCCCAGGCGTTGAAGGTGCGGAAGACGTCGCGGATCTCCCGCGGCGTCTTGCCGAGCTTCGCCCATTCCGCCGCCAGCGCCGCGGTGTTCGGCCGGTCCATCGGCCCGAAGCAACCGTAGCAGCCGCGGTCGTAGGAGGGGCAGAGCGCGCCGCAGCCGGCATGGGTCACCGGGCCTAGGCAGGGCGTGCCGTGGGCCACCATCACGCAGACGTTGTTCTTCAGCTTACACTCGACGCAGACACTGTGGCTGCCGATTGCCGGCTTGCGGCCGGCGAGGGTGGAGGAGATCACGTCGATGAGCTGGCCCTTGTCGATCGGACAGCCGTGGAGCTCGTAATCCACCTTCACATGGGCGCTGATCGGCGTCGAAGTCGCGAGAGTCGTGATGTATTGCGGACTGGCATAGACCGCGGCCACGAAATCCTTCACGTCGGCGAAGTTGCGCAGCGCCTGGATGCCGCCCGCCGTTGCGCAGGCGCCGATCGTGACCAGGAGCTTCGACTGCCGCCGCACCTCCTGGATCCGCTCGGCGTCGTGCGGCGTGGTGATCGAGCCCTCGACCAGCGAGAGGTCGTAAGGGCCGGGCTGGATGGCGCTGGAGGCTTCTGGGAAATTGGCGATCTCGACGGCGCCCGCCACAGCAAGCAATTCGTCCTCACAATCGAGCAGCGAGAGCTGGCAGCCGTCGCAGGAAGCGAACTTCCAGACCGCGAGTTTCGGTTTCTTCCGTTCCGCCATCACTCAGAGCTCCCGGATCGTGAGCTTGCCGGCCAAGCGGTCGTAGGACATGACCGCCCCGTCCTTGCAGATGAAATCCGGCCCGAACTGGCAATGGCCACAGAGTCCGATCGCACACTTCATATTGCGCTCCATGGAAAGGTGGATGCGTTCGAACGGCACGCCGGCATCGCCCAGCGCGACCGCGGAGAAGCGCATCATCACCTCTGGCCCGCAGACCATGGCGACGGTGTTCTCCGGGTCGAAGCCGGCGCGGGCGATCAACGGCGGCACCACGCCGACGCTGCCGTGCCAGGTCTGGTCGGCGTGATCGACCGTGACCTCGACATTGATGTCGAGCTGCTTGCGCCAGGTCTCGAGCTCATGGCGAAACAGGATGTCGGCCGGCTCCCGCGCGCCATAGAGAATCGCCACCCGCCCGTATTTCTCGCGGTTGGCCAGCACCCGGTAGATCGCCGGGCGCAGCGGTGCGAGGCCGAGTCCGCCGGCGACGATCACCACGTCGTTGCCCTCCGCGTCCGCAACCGGCCAGGCGGTGCCGTATGGACCGCGCAGGCCGAGCGTCGCTCCTGGCCCCAGCGCGGCGATCGCATCGCTGACGGCGCCCACATCGCGGACGGTGTGGATCATGCGGCTCTTGTCGGCGGGATCGCCGCTGATGCTGATCGCCACCTCGCCCACACCGAAGACGTAGAGCATGTTGAACTGGCCGGGTAGGAATTCCGGCATCTCGCCCGAGACCGGCACCATGTCGAGGGTCACGATGTCGCGGATCTCGCGCTTGGCCGCGACGACGCGATAGGGGGCCGGCAGGAAATGATCCGCTGCCTGGTCCGTCCGTGAGGCCGCGAGATTCATCCCGCGCGCCTTCCATAGACGTCGAGCAATTGCAGCCGGGCCGATTGCAGGCGCTGCACCAGGACCGGCAGGAAGCGCTTCATCATCTCATAGCCGAGCTTGGGATCGGCCTCGCACTTGGTGCGGAGACAGGCGGCGTCGATGCCGATCGCCCGAGTCAGCTCCATGGCCCGCGCATCGAACATCCAGCGATAGGGCGGCACCAGCCAGGAGGCGCCGACGATCTCGCCCTCCCGCACCGTGCCGATCACCACCGGCCTCTGGCCCGGCGGCAGGATCTCCAGAGCCACCTTGCCGTGGCGGATCAGGTAGAACTCGTCGGCGGCGTCGCCCTCATGGAACAGGTACTTGCCGGCCTCGAAGACGTGGTTGCGCGCACAGCCGGTCACCAGCTCGCCGAACTCTTTGCCGAAGCCGGCGAAGAAGGGATGGTCCATCAGGATCCGTTCCAGCGTCTCCATCTCACTCTCCCGCCTTCTTCTGCACGCCGCGCTGATCGGCGGCGCGGATCGCCGCCGCCTCTTCCGTGATGTCGATGCCGACCGGGCACCAGGTGATGCAACGCCCGCAGCCGACGCAGCCGGAGACGTCGAACTGGTCGATCCAGTTGGCGAGCTTGTGGGTCATCCACTGGCGATAGCGTCCCCGCGTCTCCTGTCGCACCGATCCGCCATGGATATAGGAGAAGTCGAGGGTGAAGCAGGAATCCCAGCGCCGCACCCGCTCCGCGGTCTCGCCGGAGAGATCGCTGTGGTCCTCGACCGTCGAGCAGAAGCAGGTCGGGCAGACCATGGTGCAGTTGGCGCAGGTGAGGCAGCGCGCCCCCACCTCGTCCCAGCGCGGATGGTTGAGATTGCCTTGCAGCAGGTCCTTCAGCCCCGTGGTTTCCAGCTTCCGCCCCATCTCGGCGGCGGTGCCGGCGGAGATCGCCTCGGCGGCGGCGATGTCGGCATTGCCGGCCGGCCGAGGCGCGAGCTTCTCCAGCACCGCCCCGCCCTTCTCGCTGCCGACCTCGACCAGGAAATCGTGGCGCGTCTCGTCCAGCAATTCGGTCAAGGCGAGGTCGAAGCCGGAACTCGCCTTCGGCCCGGTCTGCATCGAGACGCAGAAGCAGGTGCCACCGGCCTCGCCGCAATTGACCGCGACGATGAAGTTGTCGGCGCGGCGCGCACGATAGCCGGCATCCGGGAAGTCGCCGAGGAAGACCCGGTCCTGGATTTCGATCGCATGGATCTCGCAGGAGCGCGCGCCGATGAATGCGAACCGATTGTTCTCGGCGGCAGGGGGCAGCACGGCAAATCCGTCGCCGTCGCGTCGCGCCTTGAACACCGTCTCCTGCGGCTTCTGCAGGAAGCGCCGCCAGGATTGGGGGCCGACGGTATAGCCGAACAGTGCCGAATCATCCCGGCGCTCGACCCGATAGGTCGCGGCCTCCTGGCGATCGGTCCAGCCGGCCGGCAGGTCGGCGACCTTGGCGATCTCGTCATAGATGATGGCGCCGGCCTTAAGGGTCGGGCCGAGGACGCGATAGCCGGCACCGCCCAGCGCGTCGAGCAGCGCCTGGAGCCCGTCTCGGTCGATGATCGCCTTCGTCCCGATCGCCGGCGGCATGCCTGTCCCCTCGCGACGTGATCTCGCCAGACGGTGTTAGCCGCATGTTGGCACGAATCCATTGACAGAGGTCAATGGAAGTTTCGGAAAATCAGCCGGGGTAGAGTCCGGCGCGCACCGCCTTGTGGCGGGTCAGGGCATAGATCGTGTCGATCATCGGGGTCGGCTGGCCGACCAGGCGACCGAGCTCGGCGACCACACCGACGATGGCGTCGAGCTCGACCGGGCGGCCGCGCTCGAAGTCCTGCAGCATCGAGGTCTTGTGCTCACCGACGCCGGCGGCACCGTCGATCCGCCGATCGACCGGGATCGGCATGGTGATGCCGAGCTTGTTGGCGATCGCTTCCGCCTCCTGCATCACCGCCCGGGCGACGGCGCGAGTCGAAGGGTCGTCGCAGATGCCCTTCAGGGTGCCGCCGGTCAGCGCGCTGATCGGGTTGAAGGCGACGTTGCCCCAGAGCTTCACCCAGATCTCCGTACGAATGTCGGTCTTGGCCGGCGCCTTGAAGCCGGCGGCGACGAAGGCGCGGCTCAAGGCGAGGACGCGCTCGGTCTTCTGGTTGCTCGGCTCGCCGAGAGTGAAGCGGTCGTTCTCCACGTGATGCAGCTCGCCCGGCGCGGTGATCTCCGCTGCGGGATAGACGACGCAGCCGATCACCCGCTCGGGGCCGATATGGCGCCACTGCCGGTCCTCGGGATCGACGATCGGCAGGCGCCGATCTTGATAGGGACCGTCGAGGCCGTGGAAGTACCACCAGGGGACGCCGTTGACCGCCATCACGACCGCCGTGTTCGGTCCCAGCAGCGGCTTCATCTTCTCGGCCACGCCCGCCACCGCATGGGCCTTCAGGGCGACGATCACATAATCCTGTGGCCCCGCCTCCGCCGGATCCTCCGTGGCGCGGGGGTGCACGGTGAATGTGCCGCTGTGGCCGGAGACCTTGAGACCGCGCTCGCGCATGGCGGCGAGATGCGGCCCGCGCGCGATCAGCGTCACCTCCTCACCGGTCCGCGCCAGATGCGCCCCGATCAGCCCGCCGATCGCCCCCGCGCCGTATATGCAGAACTTCATCGGCTCAGCCGAGCCCGAGCTTCTGCGCGAGGCCGATGCGCTGCAGCTTGCCGGTGGCGCCCTTCGGGATCTCGGCCATGAACAGGATCTTCCGCGGCACCTTGAAATCGGCAAGTCGCCCGGCGACGAAGTCGCGCAGCTCCGGCTCGGTCACGTTCTGGCCTTCCTTCAGCACCACGGCGGCCGCCACGTCCTCGCCCAGCTTCGCATGCGGCATGCCAAAGGTGACGACCTGGGCGACCGCCGGATGGTCCATCAGCACTTCATCGACCTCGCGCGGCGCGATCTTCTCGCCGCCGCGGTTGATGATCTCCTTCAACCGCCCGGTGATGCTGATATAGCCGTCGCCGTCCATCACGCCCTGATCGCCGGTGCGGAACCAGCCGTTGCTGAACGCCTCGCCATTGGCCTTCGGGTTGTTGGCATAGCCGGCGGTGACGTTGGGGCCGCGGATCACGATCTCGCCGGTGCTCCCGCGCGGCAGCAGCTTGCCTGCCGGATCCATGATCGCGACCTCCGGCCCGGCGGCGATGCCGACGGTGCCGGGTTTCCGCGCTTGGGGCGGCAGCGGATTGCTCGCCATCTGGTGCGTCGCCTCGGTCATGCCATAGGCCTCGATCACCGGACAGTGGAAGGTCGCTTCCAGCTCCTTCATCACCTGGGGCGGCAGCGAGGAGGAGGACGAGCGGATGAAGCGCAGCTTGCAGCGCGCCAGGATGTCCTGGTTGCGCTCGGCGCGCCCGAGCACGGCCTGATGCATGGTCGGCACCGCCGTGTACCAGGTGGGCTTCACCTCATCGAGCCAGGCAAAGAACTTCAGCGCATTGAAGCCCGGCGGGCAGTGCACGCTCGCGCCGGCATAGATCGAGGAGAGTAGCGCGCCGATGAGGCCGTGGATGTGGAAGAGCGGCATGATGACGAGGCAGCGATCGGACGGCACCAGCGCCAGGGTCCCGGCGATGTGCCGCGCCGAGGCCGCGAGGTTGCGCTGGCTCAGGGGCACGATCTTCGGCCGTGAGGTCGTGCCCGAGGTGTGCAGAACCAGTGCGACGTCATCCGGCGCCGGGTTGGCGCGACCGGAATCGGCGAATGGCACCGAGAGGGTGAAGGCGCCGGCCGGCCCATTCATGTCGGGCGCCAGCTCGACGATCCGGATGCCGCGCCGCGCCGCGACGGCGCGGGCCGGCGCGTCGGCCGCCGCCTGGATGATCAGCGCCTTCGCCTGCAGGTCCTCGAGGTAGAAATCGAACTCGTCCTCGCGATAGGCCGGGTTGAGCGGCGCCGCCGTCGCCCAGCAAGCTACGCCGAGGAAAGCCGCCGCCATCTCCGGCCCGTTCGGCATCACGATCGCTACGGCGTCCTTCGGCCCCACGCCGATGCCGCGCAGCGCGCCACCGACCCGATCCACCAGCGCCGTCAATTCGCCCCGTGTCATCGTGCGGCGCTCCGGCGCGCCGATCGCCTCCGCCTTGCCGTCGCCCTGCCGCAGCAGCGCGGCGACCGTGGTGATCTCACTCATCGTATGCGTCTCCGGATGACATCATCTCATCATGGCTTCAAGACCAGCGGCGCGCAATCGGTGCGGCCCTCCGCAGGCAAGGCGCAGCGCGCCCAGATCTCGCGGGGCCGCTGGGCGCGCACCGACGCCAGATCGACCTCACCGCGGCTCCGCTGCCAATCGCCGGCACGGCCGCAGACCAGGTTCTCGATCATCATGCGCCGCTGGCCGTCGTCGCGCATGATATAGAGCGCGCCGTCCTTCGGCTGTTGCTGCATGTTGAAACCGGTATCGGCGCCCGGAGCCAGCGGCCCGAGGTCGCGTTCCACCCAATGACCGAAAATGAGCTGGCAGGTTAGTGGCTCCATTCCGCTGTTGGTCAGCCGGACATGGATGGTCGGATCCGGCGTCGGGCCTGCGGCTGGAGTCGTGCAGGCCGCGAGCAGGATCGCGGCGAAGACCGAGAGCGCGCTTCTCACGCCGCAACCTCCCGCGGATCGAACGGCGCCAGCGGCGGCTTGCCGCGCAAAAGGTCGCTGAACCTCTCGGCGATGGCGACGATCGCCGCATTGACCGGGCCGGTGGTGATGGTGGGGATGATCGAGGCGTCGCAGACATGGAGCCCGTCGATCCCGCGGAGCTTGAGGTCCGCGCCGACCACCGCGTCCTCCCCCGAGCCCATACGGCAGGTGCCGACCGGGTGATGATGGGTGAATGCGGCCTTCTCCAGGAAGTCCCGCTTCGACGCCGTGCCGTTGAGGCCCGGCCCCGGCAGGACTTCCGCATCGCGCCAGTCCTTCAGCGCCGCCGCGGCGCCGACCGCGCGCGCCGTTTCCAGTGCATCGAGATAGCAGTCGCGGTCATAGTCCTCGGCGAGATAGGCGGGATCGATCAGCGGCATGGCCTTGGGATCGGATGAGGCAAGCCGGATGGCGCCGCGGCTCTTCGGATGGGTGAAGCCGAACATGATCGTATAGGCCTCGCCGAAGGGCGGCGCCTGGAACTGCTCGGTCGCCACCGGCGCGACCACGCAGGCCAGCACCATTTCCGGCGCACCCGGTTTCCCTTCGCGCTCGACGTACATCAGCGATTCCGAGTTCTGGTAGTTTGAGAGCGGCACCGGGCGCCGCGCGCGATAGATATTGCCGCCGGAGAGCAGATGGTCGTGCAGGTTGCGCCCGACGCCGGGAAGGTCCTGGATGACCGGGATGCCGAGCGTCTTCAATTCGTCGGCGGGCCCGACGCCGGAGCGAAGCAACAGGCAGGGCGAGCCGATGGCGCCGGCGGCGAGGATCACGGTCGCCGCCTCGAGCGTGATGATGCCCGACCAGGTCAGCACGCGTATACCGCGGCAGCGGCCGCCTTCGACGATCAGCGAGAGCACCTCGGCCTCGGCGATCACGTCGAGATTCGCGCGACCCTTGGCGGGTGACAAATAGGCATCGGCGATGGTCTGGCGCTTGCCGTCCTTGATGGTGAGGGTGTTGAGGCAGGGTCCGCACAGTTGAGCGCCGTTGTGATCCTCGGTCGGCGCGAAGCCGATCTCGGCACCGGCCGCCATGTAGGCGGTGGTGATCGGGTGCGGCGCGGTCGGGCGGATGAGGTGCAGCGGGCCGTCGGCGCCGTGGTAGGGCGAGGCTCCGGCGGTGTAGGTCTCCGAGCGCAGGAAATACGGCATGAGGTCGGCATAGCCCCAACCTTCGCATCCTTGCGCGACCCAGGCCGCGAAGTCGTCCGGATGCCCGCGCACATGGGCCATGGCATTGATCGCGGTCGAGCCGCCGAGAGTCTTGCCGCGCGGCCAATCGAAGACGCGGTTCGCGGCATGGCGTTGCGGCTGCGTGCGATAGCCCCAGTCGATGGCGCTGCCCTGCAGCAGCGGCCATGCCCGAGGGTCTGCGACCCGCGGATCGTTCGAAGAGCCGCCCGCCTCCACGAGGCCGACCGTCGTCTCCGGATCCTCGCTGAGCCGTGCCGCCAGCACGGCGCCGGCGGTCCCGGAACCAATGATCAGATACCGGAACCAATGATGCGCTGTGGAAGTCATCGAGGATGGAACCAATCGCCCTGCCGTGCGGATAGTGTTTTCACTTTTTCGGGCGACAGTCTATCATTGAATTCAAAGAGAGGCGCGCGCAGCAGAGCAAACCACTGCGCCGAACCAAATCGGGGGAGGCTGAACCACCATGGCGACCAAGGGAAAATCCGGCCCGGCCAAAGGTCCAGTGCGGGAACCGGTGATCACCCTCTCGGCGGGGCCGGTCGCGGCCTATCCGCGGATCCTCCAGGCCATGGCGCGGCCGGTGCAGTACGACTACGACCCATGGTTCCAGCAGTTCTACGAGGACGTGACCCGCAAGGCCGCGAAGGCGATGCGGGTCCGGCAGCCGGCGCTGATCATGCAAGTCGAGCCGGCGCCCGGGATCGAGGCGACCGCGGCCTCGCTGATCTCCCCCAACGACGTGGTCCTGAACCTCGCCTCCGGGGTCTACGGCAAGGGCTTCGGCTACTGGTCGGCGCGCTATCACAAGGAGATGGTCGAGATCGAGGTGCCGTTCAACGAATCGATCGACCCCGCGGACGTGAAGGCGGCCTTCAAGAAGCGTCCGGACATCAAGGTCGTCTCCCTGGTGCATCACGACACGCCCTCGGGCACGATCAATCCCGCGAGGGAGATCGGCCGGATCGTGCGCGACCATGACGCGCTCCTGATCGTCGATGCGGTCTCTTCCTTCGGCGGCATGGATATCCATCCCGAGGAGTGCTTCGCCGACGTCTTCATCACCGGCCCCGGCAAGTGCCTGGGCGGCGCACCGGGCCTCACAGTGATGGCGGTCAGCGACCGCGCCTGGAAGCACATCAAGAAGAACCCGAAGGCGCCCTTCGCCTCGATCCTCAGCCTCTCCGACTGGAAGGATGCCTGGAGCAAGGAGAAACCCTTCCCCTTCACGCCCTCGGTCGCGGAGATGAACGGGCTCGACGCGGCGCTCGACCAGTATTTCGACGAGGGGCCTGAGCAGGTCTGGCATCGCCATGCCTTGACCGCCAAGGCGACCCGCGCCGGCATCAAGGCCATGGGCCTGGCACTCTGGGCGAAGACCGAGGCGATCGCCTCGCCCACCTGCACCGCGGTCAAGGTGCCGGACGGGGTCAAGGACAGCGACATCATCGCCGCCGCCCGCGCCGCCTTCGGCGTGGTCTTCTCCAGCGGCCGCGACCAGACCAAAGGCAAGCTGATCCGGATCGGCCATATGGGCCCGGTGGCGGAGCCGATCTACGCGACCGTCGCGGTGACCGCCCTCGGCGGCGCGCTGCGGAAGCTCGGCAGGAAGATCGACGTCGCCGCCGGCGTCGAAGCCGCACTGGCCGTGATCGCAGCCGACAAGAAGTAACCGTCAGACAGGGAGCATCCGATGCGGAGATTCGAAGGGCGCGTGGCCGTCGTCAGCGGCGCGGCGCAGGGGATGGGCAAGGCCGTCGCTTTGCGGCTCGGCCAGGAGGGCGCGACGGTGGTCGCGGCCGACATCAACGGCAAGGGCGCCGAGGCCACCGCCAAGGAGATCGGCGGCAAGTCGTTCGGGCAGCAGGTCGATATCGGCGATCCTGCGGCGGTGAAGGCGCTCTTCCAGGCGATCGAGCAGAAATGCGGCAAGCTCGACGTGCTGGTGAACGTGGCGGCGATCGTGCCGTTCGTGAAGTGGGATGATCTCACCTTCGAGGAATGGCGCCGCGTGGCGCGAGTGAACTTCGACGGCCTCTACCTCATGTGCAAGGCGGGCTCCGACCTCATGCGCAAGAACAATTACGGCCGGATCGTCAACTTCGGCTCCAACAGCATCCTCGCCGGCACGCCCAACATGGCGCATTACGTCGCGACCAAGGGCGGCGTCTTGACCTTCGGCCGCGCGCTGGCGACTGAGCTCGGCGCCTACAAGATCACCGTCAACACGGTGATGCCGGGCCTCACCGACACCGAGGGCGTGCAGTTGACGCCGCACAAGGACGCCTTCGGCTTCGTCGACATGCTGCAGGCGATCAAGGGCAAGGGCACGCCCCAGGACATCGTCCCCGCCGTCGCCTTCCTCGCCTCCGAGGAAGCCCATTGGATCACCGGCCAGGCGCTCAACGTCGACGCCGGCATGGCGCGGTGGTGAACTGAAGGAGCGTCGCCCGCGCGCTAAGACCGCGGGCGACGCCTCAATCCCTCACGAATAGAAATTCGCGCCGGTCTGATAGCTCTTGAAGCTTTCCGGATCGTGGGAATAGAAGAGCTCGGCGTCGTGCTTCGCGGCGAGCTCCTTCAGGCGTTTCATCGAGTTCAGGCTTCCGACCGGGTCGAGGTGGAAGCTCGAGATGCACATCATGTCCATGTTCTTCTGGCTGTAGCAGGCATCCGCCGTGAACAGCATGGGGCGCCGGTTCTTCAGCTCGACCATCAGGCTGTAATGCCCGGCCGTGTGACCCGGAGTCTCGAACAGCCAGAGGCCCTTGGCGATCTCCTGGTCGCCGGTCAGGGTCTGGAATTTCGGCGTGTACATGTCGAGCGCCGGATCCGGCGGCAGCGTGACGCCCTTCTGCTTCATGATCTCCGGCGAGAAGGTGAGGTCGGAATAGCCGAGGTGCTCGAAGGGCTGGCAGTTCTTGCTCTGCTCCAGCTCTTTGGCGTGGCAGATGGTGCAAGCCTCGTGCAGGTGCTTGTTCCCGCCGCAGTGATCGAAGTGATAGTGCGAGTTGATGACGTAGTTGATGTCGCCGGTCTTGAGGCCGAGCTTGGCGAGCTGGCCGGGGATGGTCTGCGCCTTGTCCTGGACCGGCTTCTCGAAGGGCAGCACCCGCATCACGTGGTCGAAGTCATAGCCGGTGTCGAACATGTACCGGCCGTCCTTGTGCTCGATCAGCACGGCGTAGCACGGGAAGCGGAGCTCGCCGCCCGGGCCGCGGTTCCAGAAGGCGTGGAACCCGTCGATCACCAGGGTTCCGCCGTCGAGCAGGTAGACTTTCGTGTCGGACATGGGTTTGGGCCTCCCTGTTATCCTTTGTCCTTTGGCTAACCGCGGTCGCCGCGCACGTAGGGCGTCGCCAGAGCCGGCGGCAGGACGCTGTGCCGGGCGAAGATTACCAGAACCAGCATGACCATGGCGAAGGGCAGCATCTGCACCACGTCGGTCGGCACGTTGACGCCCGCCACCTGCAGCGCCGTGGTCATGGAGAGGCTGGCGCCGAACAAGGCGGCGCCCAGCAGCACCCAGATCGGCTTCCCGCGCGCCAGCATGGCGAGCACGATGCCGATGAAGCCGGCGCCGCCGGTCATGAAGGGACCGAAACTGCCGGCCCCGACCTCGGCCATATAGGCGCCGCCGAGCCCGGCCAGGAACCCGGTCGAAAGCACGGCCAGCGCCCGGGTCTTCAAGACGCTGACACCGGCGGCGTCGAGCGCGGCAGGCTTGTTGCCGGCGGCCTCCAGGTTGAGTCCGACATAGGTCGACCGGAACATCCAGGTAAGAACGCCGACCAGGATGACCGCCAGGTAGACCAGTGCGTTGTGCGCGAACAGGCCGGGTCCGATGACCGGGATGTCGCTCACGATCGGGAGCGCGAATACGGGCGCCGCCGGCAGGCTCGGATTGTCCTGGGCGAATTCGAAGAAATGCAGCAGCGCGGTCAGGCCCTCGAAGCCGATGGTGACACCGATGCCGATCACGATCTGGTTTATGCCGAAGCGAATGCAAAGCAGCATCACGATCGCGGCAACGACCATCCCGCCCAGCCCGCCGCCGATGAAACCGAGCGTGAAGGAGCCGGAATAGAGCGCGACCGCGAACCCGCAATAGGCGCCGAACAGCATCATGCCTTCGATGCCGATGTTGAGCACGCCTGCCTTCTCGGAGATCTGCTCGCCCAGGCCCGCGAGCAACAGAGGCACGCCAGCGGTCACCGCGCCGAACAGCAGGGAGGTCAGGAACGGTTGGGTCAGCAGGCCTTCCATCTCAGTGCGACTTCTTGCGGCGCCGGTGGTCGAGATACTCGACCACGGCGAGGAAGATCAGCAACAGCGCCACCAGGACCAGCACGAAGAACTGCGGCACGCCGACCCGCCGCGCCGCGCTGTCGCCCCCGATCATCAGCGCCGAGAAGAAGAAGGTGAAGCCGATCACGCCGTAGCCGTTGAAGCGCGCCAGGAACACGAGGGGCACGACCAAGAAGCTGTATTGCGGATTCCAGTCGGCACGGACGGTGCCGAAGACGCCGAGGATGTCGACCGCGCCTGAGAGGCCGATCAGCCCGGCGCTGATCGCGAAGGTCGCGATCGTCAGCCCCGCGACGTTGAGGCCGGCATGGACCGCGGCTGCGGGATTGGCGCCGACCACCTGCAACTTCAGGCCGAAGGACGTGCGCGTCATCATCAGATGCACCAGGATAACGACGATGATGGCGACGATGATGCCGCTGTGCACCGTGGTCCCAATGATCCGAGGCAGCCGGTCATCGACCGGCAGGGTGCGGGTCTGCGGCACCGTGGTCGAAGGATCCCAGAACACCAGCTTGATCAGGACGTTCGCGAAGCTGGTGCCGAGGAAGCTCATCATCATCGAGGTGATGATCTCGTTGATGCCGTAGCGCGCCTTCAGAAGGGCCGGAACGACCGACCAGATGGCTCCCGTGACGATGCCCAGGATCATGCAGATCGGCAGCACGAGGAGATCCGGAAGCGCTCTTAGAAGCACCGGCGCCGCGGCCGAGGTGATCACCGCACCCAGCAGGAATTGTCCGTCCCCGCCAAGATTCCAGATACCCGCCCGGAAGGCGACGATCAGCCCCGCGGCGATCAGCAGCAACGGCGCCATGCGGGTGAAGGTCTCCTGCAGACCACCCCAGGTGAGCAGGCCGCGCCGTGCCACATAGGCGTAATAGGCCAGCGGGTCCTTCCCGAGGATCATGAGGATGATCCCGCCCATGATCAGCGCCAGGACCACCGGGACCAGCACGCGTGCGGCGGTCCCGCCGATCTCCTTCAGGCGATCGCCGCCGGGCAGCTGGCCGGGGATCGTCTCCGCCTCGGCGCTCATGCCGCCTCGCTCTTTGCGCCGGTCATCAGCAGTCCGATCTTGCGCTCGACGTCGGGCGCATTGTCGACGATACCGGCAAGGTGGCCCTGGAACATGACGCCGATCCGGTCGCTGATCTCCAGGAGTTCGTCCAAATCGGTCGAGATCACGACGATCGCCATGCCGCTTTCGGCACTGGCGATGATCCGGTCGTGGGCGAGCCGGGTATTCTGCAGATCGAGCCCGTAGGTCGGCTTGTTGAAGACCGCGACGCTGGCCTCGGCGTTCAATTCGCGGGCCAGCAGCACCTTCTGGATGTTGCCGCCGGAGAGCCGTGCGACCGGCGTCTTCTCCGAGGGCGTGCGGATGTCGTTGCGGCGGATCTGCTCCCGGGCATGGTCGTGGATCCGGTTCCAATCGGTCATGCCGCCCTTGAAGAACGGCTCGACGCCGATCTCCTTCAGAATGAGGTTGGTCGCGACCGAGAAGGCGCCGACCGTGCCCTCGCCCAGCCGCTCGTCGGTGACGTAGCGCACGCCGTGGCGCCGCCGCTGCGGCACGCCGTCGGCGGTGATGTCGGTGCCGCCGAGCACGATCTTGCCATGGCTGGCATGACGCTGCCCCGCCAGCACTTCGGCGAGATGCTTCTGCCCGTTGCCGTCCACCCCGGCGATCCCCAGCACCTCGCCCGGCCAGAGATCGAACCCGACGGCGCGCAAAGGACACTCGCCGCGCCCCGCCTCGGTCGCGAGGTCGCTTACCGTGAAGCGCGGGGTGCCGCTGCGATCGACCGTGCGGTCCTTGTGGGCGGCGCGGCCGCGGCCGGTCAGGATCTCGGCATCGCGGCGGTGCTCCGCGGTCGAGCCGAACATCATCTGGATGATGGTGTCGGTGACTTCGGTCTCGGACATGACCTTCAGGCGCTCCGGCGCGATCTCGCCGACCACGCGGCCGAGGCGCAGGACCGAGATGCGGTCGCCGAATTCATAGGCTTCCATCAGCTTGTGGGTGATCAGGATCAGCGCCACGCCGTTCGAACTCAGGCGTTTCATCACGGCACCGAGATCGCGGACACCCTGGGGCGTCAGCATCGAGGTGGGCTCGTCGAGGATCAGCACCTTCTCGCCGCGCCAGAGGGCGCGCATGATCTCGACCTGCTGCTGCTCGCCGAGCGAGAGCCGCCCGACCAGGGCGTCGGGATCGATCTCGACGCCGAGCAATGCCGACAGTTCCTTGAACCGCTGCAGCGCGGCGCCGCGCGCAAGGCGCTGCCACCAGTTGCCGCCGAGCATCAGGTTCTCGATCACGGTCAGGCTCGGAACCAGCAGGACGTGCTGGAACACGGTGCCGATCCCGAGCTCCAGGCTCTCGCGGGGCGAGCCGATCCGGACCGGCTTGCCGGCGACCAGGATCTCGCCCGCGTCAGGCTGCTGCATGCCGGCCAGCATGCCGATCAGGGTCGACTTGCCGGCGCCGTTCTCGCCGAGGAGCACGTGCACCTCTCCGGCGCGGAACTCCAGCGTGACCGCGTCATTGGCGAGGACGCCGGGGAATCTCTTGGTGATGTTGCGGACCGAAGCCGCGATCTCGCTCATGGATTCACTCTGCATCGGGCCGCGCCGCCTTGCAAACGGCGCGGCCCTTTGCGCAGGGGTCGCCCGGAGTTACTGCGCCGCGGCGGAGACCGAGCTCATCAGGGCGCGCACCTTCTGCGCGTCCTCGATGCGGTCGACCTTGACGCTGCCGTCGATGATCTTCTTGCGCAGATCCTCGATCGACGCCCAGACATCGTCCGGGATGTTCTTGGTGTGCAGCAGCTTGACCGAATCGTCCTTCAGGCTGATCGCATATTCGTGCGTGCCGAACTTATCGGCCTTCAGGTCCTCGACCATCTGCGAGTAAACCGGGACCATGTCCCAAATCACCGAGGAGAGCAGACGGGCGCCGTGATCCTTGCTCTTGTCGCCGATCACGTCGATGAACCAGGTCGGGGTCTTGGCGGTCTCGACCGCCTGGACCATGCCGAAGCTGGCGCCGTCGCCCTGGCCGAAGAGCACGTCGGCGCCCGCACCGATCAACTGATCGCTGACGCGCTTGCCGCCGGCCTTGTCGTCATAGGCGGCCGGGCCGATCACGGCATAAAGGACCTTCACGCTGGAATCGGTAGCGTGAACGCCGTTCGCGAACGCCGCCGATTGCGAGTTCCATGATGGCGGCTCGCCCGAAACGACGATCCCCACGGTCTTCGACTTCGACATCTTGGCGGCCAACGCGCCCGCAAGATAGGCGCCCTCATGGCCGCTCAAGGTGTAGTCGGCGAGGACGCCCGGCTGGCCGGTGCCTTCCTTGTCGACGATCGCCACCGGCACCTTCTTCTCGGCGCCGACCTCCGGCACCGCGGTGTTGTAGCCGCTGGCATGGGCGATGATCAGGCTGGCGCCGTCATCCGCCAGCTCGCGGGCCTGCGGGTGCACGTCGCCGTAGCCGAGGCCCGTCGCCGGCATGAACTCCAGCCCGTACTTCTCGGCGACCGCCTTGGCCGCGTCATAGCCTTGCTGGTTCCAGCCCTGGTCGTTCGGGTTGTCCGGCGTCATGATCGCGATCTTCTTGACGTCGGCCGCGCTGGCGGCCCCGGTCAGGGCGAACATGCCGCCGGCGATGGCGCTTGCCGCCAGGACGGTGGCGATGGCGGTGCGGCCCATCAGCCTTCTTGAAATGGTGCTCATGATCTAGCCTCCTGTCTCCCTCGTTTTGCTTCCGGTCTCGCTTCTACTGCTGCGCCTTTACTGGCTTCCGCGCCGCGCAGCTTGGTCATCTCATGGTGGCGCGAGTTCCCATGTTCTCGAATTCGTTTCCGCCCTCCTAGGCCTGCAGCGCCTTCCGGACGGCGACCAGCTTCTTCGCCCGCGCGGCGCGGAGCTCGGCGATCCCCTCGGGCGTATAGTCGAAGATGCCGCTGCCGGTCTTCACGCCGAGCTTGCCCTTCGCCGTGCGCTCGGTGACATAACCGGCGACGTCGTCGCGGTCGCAGAGCTCCTTGTTGAGATAGCTGCCGACCGCCTGGTAGATGTCGAGCCCGGCCATGTCGAGAAGCGCCATCGGTCCCACGACCGCGAGCTTGTAGCCGATGCCCCAGGAGACGCAGGTGTCGAGCGCCTCCGGCTCGATCACCCCCTGCTCCACCAGATCGACGCATTCCCGCATGATCGAATAGAGCACCCGGTTCTCGACGAACCCCGGCACGTCCTTCTTGATCAGCACCGGCAGGTGGCCGAGCCGCTTCACGATTGCGACCATGGCCTCGGTCGTCGCCTTCGCGGTCTTCGCGCCGGGGATGACCTCGATCATCGGGATGATGTGCGGAGGGTTCGACCAATGCATGCCGATCACCCGCTCCGGCGACGCGACGCCGCCCTGGATCTTGGTGATCGGGATGCCCGACGTGTCCGAGGCGATGATGCAGTCCTTGGCGACCGCGGCCTCGATCTCGCGGAAGACCGCGATCTTGACCTCCAGCTTCTCGGAAACGTTCTCGATCACGAGCCCGCAACCGGCGACGGCATCGGCGAGGCTGTCGGCGACCCGGACCGGCGCGCCGCCCTGCACCGCGACGCCGAGATTGTCGAGCACGCTTGCCGCCATCGCGATCGCAGCCGGCGCCTTCTCGCGCTGGCCGGCGTCGCGATCGAAGGCCGCGACCTCGTAGCCGGCGCGCGCCAGGGTGGCGGCGATGCCGGGTCCCATGGTGCCGAGTCCGATAAGCGCCGCCTTCGCCATGGTCAGCCCGCCGTCGCTTTCTGGAAGGACGGCTTCGCCTTCAGCTTGTCGCGCCAGGCCTTGAGGCCCGGCAACGCGGGCAGCTCGATCGGGAAGTCGAGGCAGCGATGCACGATCGGCCCCAGAGCGATGTCGGCCAGGGTCAGCGCATTGCCGGTGATGAACGGCTTGCCCGCGCTCGCTTTTTCGAGGATCGAAAGCTGGGCGCCGAGCTCCTTGGCGTCGGCATCGAAGGTCGCGGCGCGCTCGGCCGCCGGCTTCTTCGAATCCTTGAACACCTGCACATACTGATAGTTCATCGAGGCCAGCAACCAGTCCATCCAGCGCTCGACGTCGGTGCGCTTGGCGAAGTCGGCCGGATAAAGGTCGCCTTTGCCGAGCTTGTTGGCGAGATAGCGGATGATGGTGTGGGATTCCCAGACCACGGTGTCACCATCCACAATCGTCGGCACCTTGCCGTTCGGATTGAGCTTCAGATAGTCGCCGCCGGTGTTGTTGAACTGGCGGCCGTAATCCTCGCGGGCATAGGGTGTGCCGGTCTCCTCCAGGAAGAACAGAACCTTCTGTACGTTGCCGGACGTGGCGCGGCCTAGAACTCTCAGCATCTCTCTCTCCCTGTCGGCGGGACTTGCGCCCCGCGATGATCTTTTCGTGCGGCGTACTCACCGCCAAGCCAAACTCAGCCTTTCGGCTTATAGGCGACGGCATCCATCTCGATCATGCAGTCGATCGCCAGCCGGCATTCGACCGTGGTACGCGCCAGCTTCCCTTCCGGGAAGTATTCCTTGAAGACGCCGTTGTAGCGGCCGAAGTTGCGCGCATCCTCGATATAGGTGGTGATCTTCACCACGTCGGAAAGGTCCGCGCCCTCAAGCGCCAGGATGCGCTTGATCGCCTCCAGCGTCCATCGGGTCTGTTCCTCGATGTTCGCGGCGCCGCACATGTTGCCGTTCTCGTCCTTCGGGACTTGTCCCGAGACAAAGATGAAGTCGCCGGCCCTGACCGCCGGGTGGAACGGCAGGTTCGGGTTCTTCTTGCCGATGGCGATGATCTTGTCGTTGGCCATGTCTCTCTCCGGTCCCGCTAGAGCACCGACGTCTCGATGATATCGACGCCGCGCTGCCGGTCGATCAGATAACAGATTCCACGGTCGTCGATGGTGACATCATTGGATGATGACAATTCAAAGCCCTCAGGCGCATCCGGCTCGTAGAACCCGACCTCCTTCGGCTGGAAGGGGTCGGCGATGTCGAGGATGCGGAGGCCCTGGGCGAACCAGGCGAAGGGGATGACCGTGCCCTTGAACCGCTCGGAGGGCTGGTGGCAGCCCATCATCGCCGGCTGCGGCGTGCCGTCCTTGTCCAGGCCCTCGACCTGCCAGGTCGCGATCGGGATCGGGCAATGCTCGTTGGTGATGTCGTAGATCCAGGCGAAGGCCGGGGCGGCCGGCCAGAGCTTCGCCACGTCCTCGTCCGCCACCACCATGATCTTGCG
>DATKNM010000228.1:0-2651 GCA_035541335.1 Binatia bacterium | reverse complement strand
CGGTGCCGGCAGTCGGGGCGACCGCGAGCGTCGCCTTCTGATTCGTCGTCATTTTTTCGCCTTTCATGGGCGCCGGCGCTATTGCCAACGCCTATCGATAATCTTAGGTGCTGAAGGCTCGGCTCGTTAAGGACTTTGTTGCATTGCAGCAATGAGTTTGCTGCATGCGCGAAATGGCGCACCCCCCTTGGATGCGCTAGCCTTGCCGCCGATCAAGCAGGGCGGGATTCCAAAGGTAGACAATGTCAGGCGCGCAAGACGGACAGAAGAACGTGGCTTATCAGGGAGATGCGGCCTTGGCGGGGCTGCTCCGGGAGCAGCGGTCGTTCACTGACCTGGCCGGCGTGAAGGCCCTCATCCCGGGCGTCGCGGCCGCCCCGGCGGGCGAACGGGCGGATGACTGGATGGCCCTGGTCGCCGCCGAGCCCAGCGAGGCCGTCAAGGCGCAGCTTCGTGCCCTTCGGGCGAATTGGACGCCGCCAAAGCCGCCGGCGCCGGCAACCGTCGCCGAGCGCGTTGCCGCGTTACGCGCCGAGCTGAAGCGACAGGGTCTCGCCGGCTTCGTGATCGGCCGCGGCGACGAGCACCAGGGCGAATACGTGCCGAAGCGCGCCGATCGGCTGTCCTGGATCACCGGCTTCACCGGCTCCGCCGGGGTCGCGGTGGTGTTGCTCGACCGCGCCGCGGTCTTCGCCGATGGCCGCTACACGCTGCAGGTGCGCGACGAGGTCGATACCAAGCTCTACGAGATCCGGCATCTGGTGACCGAACCGCCGGAGCGCTGGATCGAAATTGCGCTCGGCAAGGGTGCCCGGCTCGGTTTCGATCCCTGGCTCTTCACCGTCGATCAGGCGCGGCGCTTCGCCGACGCGGCGACGAAGGCGGGCGGCCAGCTGGTCGGCGTCGAGGAGAATCCGCTGGATGCCGTCTGGACCGACCAGCCGCCGGCGCCGATCGCACCGGTACGGCCGCAGGAGCAGCGTTTCGCCGGACGGACGGCGGAGGACAAGCGCCGCACGCTGGGTGCAAGCCTCGCCGCGGAGGGCGTGGACGCCGCGGTGATCTCTGCGCCGGACTCGCTCTGCTGGCTCTTGAACATCCGCGGTGGCGACGTGCCGCGCACGCCCTTCGCCCTCGGCTTCGCCGTCCTCCACAAGGAGGGCCGGGTCGATGTTTTCATGGATCCCCGGAAGTTCACACCGGCGACCCTCAGCCATCTCGGCAATGAGGTGACGGTGCAGCCGCGCGAAGCCTTCGCCGGCGCGCTCGATGCCTTGGGAGCGGCGAAGGCGCAGGTCAGCATCGACAGCGCAACCGCCGGCGTCTGGATCCGCGACCGCCTGGCGAAGGCCGGTGCCGTGGTGCGGACCGGCGACGATCCCTGCGCGCTGCCCAAGGCCTGCAAGAACCCGGTGGAGATCGAGGGCACGCGCACCGCGCATCGTCGCGACGGCGCCGCGATCACGCGATTCCTCGCCTGGTTCGCCGCCGAGGCGCCGAAAGGCGGCCTGACCGAGATCGGCGCCGCCGAGAAGCTGGCGCAGTTCCGCCGCGGCAACGAATACTTCCGCGACTTCAGCTTCGACACGATTTCCGGCGCCGGTCCCAATGGTGCCGTCGTCCATTACAAGGTCTCGGAGAAGAGCAGCCGCAGGATCGAGCCGAACTCGATCTTTCTGCTGGATTCCGGCGGGCAGTACCTCGATGGCACGACCGACATCACGCGCACCATCGGCGTCGGTACCACGACCGCGGAAATGAAAGACCGCTTCACCCGCGTGCTGAAGGGCCACATCGCGCTCGCGACGGTGAAATTCCCGAAGGGGACGACCGGCAGCAGCCTCGACGTGCTGGCGCGTCGCCCGCTCTGGGAGGTCGGCCTCGACTACGATCACGGCACCGGCCACGGCGTCGGCAGCTATCTCTCGGTGCACGAGGGGCCGCAGCGCATCTCCAAGGCGCCGAACCGCGTGCCGCTCGAGGTCGGCATGATCGTCTCCAACGAGCCCGGTTACTACAAGACCGGCGAATACGGCATCCGCATCGAGAACCTGATCGTCGTGCAGCCGGTTGTCGATCAGCCGAACATGCTGCAATTCGAGACCATCACTCTGGCACCGATCGACATCAACCTCGTGGACCGGGCGCTGCTGACTGCGGACGAAGTCGCCTGGCTCAACGCCTATCACCGCCGCGTCCGCGAGACCCTGCATCCGCTGGTCGATGCGTCGACGCAGGCTTGGCTCGCCGACGCGACGCGGCCAATCTGACGACCTGTGAGCAGTCCGGATCCGATCGAGCTCACCATCGAGCCGCGGCCGCGCGACATCGGCGGCTTCGAGGTGTTGCGGCTGCTGCCGGTCGCGCAGCGGCGCTCGGTCGGCCCCTTCGTGTTTCTCGACCAGATGGGGCCGGCGACGCTGGCAGCGGGCACTGGAATGGACGTGCGGCCGCATCCGCATATCGGCCTCGCCACGGTCACCTATCTCTTCCAAGGCGAGATCCTGCATCGCGACACCCTTGGCTCGGTGCAGGCGATCCGCCCGGGTGAGGTCAACTGGATGACGGCCGGCTCCGGCATCGCCCATTCCGAGCGCACGCCGGCGGAGCTCCGCGGCGGCGGCATGAATGTCTTCGGCATCCAGTCCTGG